>BEII01000380.1 GCA_002898935.1 bacterium HR32 | reverse complement strand
CCGGAGTCGAAAGCTTGGGGCGCACAGATGGCAGACCCCGGTATACCGCGCGAATCCAGGGAGGCCCGCCGGAAGCGGCTTTCAGAGATCCTTCGGGTGCTCAAGGCGCGCTATACCGACCCCCAGATCCCCCTCCACCACAGGTCGCCCTTCGAACTGCTTGTGGCCACCATCCTGTCCGCGCAGTGCACGGACGAGACGGTGAACCGCACGACCCCACATCTGTTCGCCCGGTTCCCGACCCCGGAAGCGCTCGCCGCTGCGGACCTGCAGGAGGTGGAGGCGCTCGTGCGGCCCACCGGCTTCTTCCGCCAGAAGGCCCGAGCCATCGTGGAGTGCAGCCGCAGGCTGGTGGCAGAACACGGCGGCCAAGTTCCCCCGGACATGCAGGCGCTGGTGAAGTTGCCCGGGGTAGGCCGCAAGACTGCCAACGTGCTGTTCGCCGCGGCGGAGATCGAGCGGTGGCCCGGCTGGCCGCACGACCGCGGGAAGCCGGACGGCACGGGCATCGTGGTGGACACCCACGTCACGCGCCTGGCGCGCCGGCTGGCCCTCACCGCGCAGGAGGACCCGGAGGCCATCGAGCGCGACCTGATGGACTTGCTCCCTCCGGGGGAGTGGTCTCGGTTCTCGCTGCGGCTCATCTACTTCGGCCGTGAGGTCTGCCTTGCCCGCACCCCGCGCTGCTCCGTCTGTCCCCTCCGCCGCGTCTGCCCCTCAAGCCGCTACGGCGGCTTCCCGCCCTGGATGACCCGCGGGCGGCGCAGGGCGCCTGCCACCCGCAGCAACAGGTAGAGGGCGGCGAGGCCCAGAAGCCCCCAGCCGGGGAAGCTGCCTCGGACCGGCAGCTCGACCGGCCGTACCACCACGTCGAAGCCGGCCTGAGACCGGCGGGTGTAGGCAACCCACAGGGGCTCGGTCGAAGACACCGTGGGGTGCATCCCCTCGCCCGCGTCCCGGACTTCGCTCCACGATCCGCCGGAGAGAACCCTTAACCGTACACGGCCTCCCAAGACCCACGCCACCACCACCCGGGAATCGGTGGCACCCACGGCAGGGTCGGTGCCCTCGCCGAGCACCAGCGGTTCCGACCACAGCCCCCCAGCCCGCAGGCGGCGGTACACGACGCGGGGACTCGCCCCCTCGTACTGCTGCCACGCGGCGTGCAGGGCGCCGCCGGAGGCGGCCAGCGACACGGCCATGGCCTGCACGCCCCCGGGCGAGACCGTCTGCGGGGCCGACCAGCGTCCTGAGGACCACACCGCGTGGTGGACCCGGTAGGGCCGGCCGTCCGACTGGTACCACGCCGCGTGCAGGGACGCGCCCAGGGGGGCAGCGGACGGGTTGAGGGCGTCGGGGACGCCCGGGGAGATCACCTGAGGCGGAGTCCAGCCGCCGGGCCCGTGCGCGGTGTGCAGGATCTCGTACACCGCGCCGTGCGGCGCGAGGCGGGAAGGTTGCACACCGTACCACAGGGCGTGCAGGCCGAGCGGCCCTGCCGCCACGGCGGGAAAGCCCGCGTACGCCTCCCCGGGCGAGAGCTTCCGCCCCGCCGACCACCCGCCCGGGCCGCGTCGCGCGTACCACACGTGGCCAGGACCGCCGTAGTCCACCCACACCGCGTGCACCGCCCCGTCCTCGCCTGCCGCGAGGGCAGGGAGGGCGGAGCGGACGCCCGGGCGGCCGAGGGCGCCGTCGAGCACCCAGCGCGCCCCGTCCGCAGAACGGTATACGGCCACGGTGTCGACGCCAAGACGGGGCACCACGAGCGCCAGGTACGTCCAGCCGCCGGCTACAGCCCACTTGGCCTGCGAGTTGCCCGCGGTAGCGAGCTCGCTCCCGGGGAACCGCGCAGCTGGGATCGCCGCCAGGAGAACCAGGGCCCAGAGCACACCCGCCGGTCTACGCCGGCCCACCTCGGGAGTCCTCCCGAGGGCACCGAACTACCGTACAATCGAACGGGTCCAGACACCGGGGAGGTGGACGCTTTGCGCGATCCGAGGAGCGAGCGGACGCTGGTGGTCATCAAGCCGGACGGCGTGCAGAGGGGCCTCGTGGGCGAGATCCTGGCGAGGTTGGAGCGCGCGGGCCTCAAGGTGGTGGCGCTCAAGATGCTGCGCGCGCCCCGGGACTTGCTGGAGCGGCACTACCCGGACCACGACGACTTCCTTCGGACCGTTGGGGGGAAGACCAAGGAGGCCTTTGAGGCGTACGGGCTCGACGTGCGCGAGCGGATGGGGACGGACGACCCCCGGGAGGTGGGCGCCCGGGTGCGGGGGTGGCTCGTGGACTTCATGGCCTCCGGGCCGGTGGTGGCCGCCGTGGTGGAGGGCGTGCACGCGGTGAGCGCCGTCCGTAAGCTCGTGGGGAAGACGCTCCCGGTGTTCGCGGAGCCCGGAACGATCCGCGGGGACTTCAGCACGGACTCGCCCACCCTGGCGAACCTGGAGCGCCGGCCCGTGCGGAACCTGGTGCACGCCTCAGGGACGGTGGAGGAGGCGGAG
>BEII01000379.1 GCA_002898935.1 bacterium HR32 | reverse complement strand
CGTCCAGCCCTTGCTGGGCGAGGTCATGCAGCCGGCGGAGCTGAGGGCTCAGCGGGTTACCTGCGGACTCGGCTTGGCCCGCCAGCTGGGCCAGCTGGATGATCAGGGCGGTCATCAACTGCCCCGCGTGGTCGTGCAAGTCGCGCGCGATCCGTCGCCGCTCTTCCTCCTGGGCCACCAGCAAGCGCTGGAGGAGCTGGCGCCGGACGTGCTCCTGCTCGCGCACCCGCTCGAACAGCCGCGCCCGCTGGATGGTGACGGCCAGCTCGTGGCCCACCGCTTCCAGCATGTCCAGTTCTTCCTCGGTGAAGTTGCGGCCCGGCGGCAGCATCAAGTTCAGGATGCCCACGGTCTCGTCTTGCGCCACGAGAGGTACCGAGGCGTGCCGGTGACGGTCCGCCATCTGCGGTAGGGCCTGCTCCAGGCGAGCGCACTGGATGACGTTCACGGGCTCCTGCAGAGTTCCCTCCCGAAGCATGCTGATGCAGCGGCAGTCACCGGTCATGCGCCGCTTGCCCGCCACGGCGAGGGGCGCCGGCAGGTTCGTGTCTGCGGCCAGGTGGAATTCTCCCGGGTTCGGTCCGTGCAGAAAGATCCAGCCGGCCTCCACGTCCATGAGCTCACAGATTCGGCGCAGGGCTCCGTCCAGGGCCTCCCGGAGGGTGTAGGAGCGGTTGAGTACCTCGGAAATGCTCCGGAAGATGGCGGTTTGCCTGGCCAGTTGCACCGGGACGCTCCTGCCGGGCCGGGGACGGGCCCCTTCCATCGTACCCGACGGGGCAAGAAGAGACCCGGCGGGTCTGGCAGGCCAGGAGAGCGTGCCCGGGGTCTGGACGACCGTGGTGCAGTCTAGACCAGCCCCAAATGTCGCGCAGCGATTTTTGGGGACCCCGGTCCGCGTGGTCCGAGCGCTTTTCCGGGGCAAGCGTCTAGCGGGGCACGTTCCGCCAGGGGTCTCCCGGCCAGGTCTCCATTCGGGCTTGGCGGTCGTCGAACCGGTAGGTGAGGCGACTGTACAACCGGACCACGCCGTCAATGGTCCCTACCCACCGCTCCGCGAGCTCCTTGTCCGAGCGGCGCTCCACCTCGCCCTCCAAGGTTACGACTCCCTCGTGAACCTCGATGTTGAGGCCCGAGGGGTCGATCCAGAGCTCCTCCAGGAGAGCGCGGCGCACCGCTTCCTTGATCTCCTCGTCCGACCGCACCAGGGCCCGCAGCACGTCCGCGCGGCTCACGATGCCCACCAGCTGTTCGCCGCGGACCACAGGCACCCGGTTGATCTGACGGCGGGCCATAAGGGCGGCCACCTCCCGCACCGGCGTGTCCTCCGAGACCGTGACCACGGGGGAGGTCATCACGTCCCTAGCCACCATCCCTTCCGCCTTGCGTTCCGCCTCCGCCACCTGGCCCCGCCGGAACAGCCGCAGGATGCCCCCTTCTTCCGCCACCTCCGGCCGCTCCTTGTACAGGAGGTCCGCTTCGGTGACGATCCCCACCAGCTTACCGTCGGAAACCACGGGGACACCGCTGATGTGGTGCGTCAGCAGCAGCTGCGCGATCTCCTTCACGGGCGTGTCGGGGCTGACCGTGATCACCGGAGAGGTCATCACGTCCCGGGCTAACAGCCGCACACGCGGCGGGGTCGTCGCCATGGTGCCACCTCCCCTCAAGCTCTGGTGGGCTGGCGGGCCTGGAACACCCTTCCCGGGCGCCAGGGGGTGCCCAGGGCAGGTAGTAGCCACCGGTCCAGCCCGTAGTATCCGGCTACCTTCCAGGCCAGCACCAGGAGCAGAGACACCAGGAACATCATGGGGTTGGTGCTGGCGGTCCCTGCCATCATGAAGTTCCAATTCATGAAGGCACCGAAGAAGGCCGCGAGCCCGACGAAGGCGCCGAGGATCAGCGCGACGCCCACCAAGACCTGGCCGTAGGTGATCAGCTTGCCCAAGAACCCTTCCGCTCCCACGCTGAGCAACCAAAGGAGAAAGCCCCGGTACCAGTCAAACGCCACCGGAGGGCGGGCGGGCGGGGGCGGGACCTGGACCGCCCGTTCCCAGAAGGCTCGCACCGCAGCTCCCGTCTGTACCCAGTCTGGGTTGCCCAACTTGTGCGCTGCCGCGTCCAGCCACTTGTAACCCAGCCAGAGCCGGAGCAGCAGCCAAATCCACGCGAAGCGCGTAGACTGGAACAACTCTTGCACTACGGGAGGGTCCTCGAAGTACTCCCGGTTTCCCATCCCGACTACCTCCCCTCCTCAGTTGGATTGACCGAGGCTGCCGTGGGACGATGGGCGTTCGAGGTCCCGACGTTCCTACCTGCCGACCAGCTGTCCCGCCGCGCGGGCGGTCCGGGCCGGGACCACCAACACGGGCACCGACGCCCGCCGGAGTACCGTCTCCGCCACGCTCCCCAGCAACACCCGCGGCAGGCCCGTGCGGCCGTGGGTGCCCATGACGATCAGGTCTGCTCGGTAGCGCTCCGCCGCGTCCAGGATGGCCTGGGCCACGGG
>BEII01000378.1 GCA_002898935.1 bacterium HR32 | reverse complement strand
TTCCGATCTTCCAGCTTCCCCTGGCCGCCAGCCACCACGACCCCGTGCTCGGCACGCAGCCTGCCGACGAGCGCGCCCACGCTCACCCCTTCCGGCGCCCACACCGCGGTTACGGTCCACGAGGCCCACCGGGGGTCCGCCACCGGGCGCAGCCCCAGCGCTTCCACGCCTGCCCGGGTGGCCTGGCTGAGCCGGCGGTGCCGCTCGTACACCGCCGACAAGCCCTCCTGCTGCAGCAGCCGCAAGGACTCCTCCAGGCTGAAGAACACGGACACCGCGGGCGTGAAGGGCGTCTGCGCCAGCGGCGCCCGCAGCGCCTCGGCCAGCAGCCCCATATCCCAGTAGTACCGGGGCATCCGGGCCTTCTGGTACGCCTCCCACGCCCGAGGGCTCGCACTCAAGAAGCCCACCCCCGGCGGGCAGCCCAGCGCCTTCTGCGACGCCGTCACCACCACGTCCAGCCCCAGGCTGTCCATCTCTACGGGGACGGCTCCGAGAGAGCTCACCGCGTCCACGAGCAGCAAGGCGGGGTGGTCGCCGCGGGCCTGGGCCAGCGCCTGCAGGTCGTTCTGGACGCCGGTGGAGGTCTCGTTGTGCGTGAGCAGCACCGCCCTGTACGGCTTCTGGCGCAGCTCCGCCTCCAACCGCTCCGGAGGGATCCCCTGGCCCCACTCCACCTCCACCCGGGTGACCTCCGCGCCGTAGGCCTGGGCGATGCGCGCGAAGCGGTTGCCGAACGCCCCGCACGAGAGCGCCAGGATCTCGTCCCCGGGCGACAGGGTGTTCACCACCGCAGCTTCCAGGACCCCCGTCCCCGAGCACGCGTAGGGCAGCACGGCCTGCCGGGTTCCGTACAGCACCGCGACCCCGTCCAGGACGTTGCGCAGGACCCGGGCGAAGGCTTCGCTGCGGTGGTTCGTCATGGGCCGTGCCCCCGCTTCCCGGACCGGCGCGGGGACAGGGGTGGGGCCTGGGATCAACAGCAGCTCGTCCATCCGAACACCTCCCTGGGTTCCCAACAAGAAAACCCCCACGTCTCAGAGACGGGAGGCTTCCCGCGGTACCACTCTGATTCCGGCCGCGCAACGCGGCCGGCCCTCTCCGGCGCTATCGGGCCGCTCCGGCGGCGTCTTCCGCCGCGGCTCTGGAGGTGGACCACGCTCCGGCCGCCCACCGGCTCCCACCCGCCGCCGGCTCTCTCAGGATGCGGACGGGCGCTGCCTCCGTCCTCGCCTCGCCTGTAACGATACCGACCCCTGCCCGGCCGTGTAAAGCGCCTGTGGCTGATCGCACGCCGTGGATCCGTCCGCCCGCGGGCAAAACCGGGTATAGTGGAAGTGGAGGAAGGAGAGGATGCTCAACGTCCACCAGCTCAAGATTTTCCACACCGTGGTCCGCGCCGGCTCCTTCTCGCGGGCGGCGGAGGAACTGCGGATCACCCAGCCGTCCGTGAGCATCCAGGTCCGGGAGCTGGAGCGGGCGTTGGGCGTGGAACTGTTCGAGCAGATCGGCAAGCGCATCTTCCTGACGGAGGCTGGCCGCGTCTTGGAGGAGTACGCGGTCCGGGTCCTCTCGCTCCTCGACGAGGCTGAACGGGCCATCCGGGACCTGAAGGGGCAGGCCGCGGGACCCCTTCGGGTAGGCGCCAACAACACGCCGGGCACTTACCTGCTGCCCCCGGTGCTCCGCACGCTCCGGGAGCGGGTACCGGAGGTGGAGGTCACCCTGGAGATCCTCCCGACCCGGCGGGTGTACGAAAAGCTGGTGCGCAACGAGCTGGACGTGGGCGTGGTGGGCGACGGGATGCGGCACGAGTCCATCGTGCACTTCCCCTACTACACGGACGAGATCGTGGCCATCGCCTCCCCCCGCCACCCCCTCGTCCTGCGCGACGAGGTCCACGCCGCGGAGCTCCTCCGGCACCGCCTGATCTTGCGGGAGCGCGGCAGCGGCACGCGGGAGGCCACGGAGCGGGCGTTCCGCAGCCTGGGGCTCGTGCCGTCCGCGGCCATGGAGTTGCAGAGCAACGAGGCGCTGGTGCAGGCGGTGGCCGCGGACTTGGGCGTAGGCGTGGTCTCCCGGCTGACCGCCCAGGAGGCGGTGCGCCGGGGTGAGGTGGTGGTGCTCAGGACTCCTGACTTCCAGCCCACGCGGACCCTGTGGGGCGTGCGGCACCGCGAGAAGCGCATCACCACCGCCATGAGGATGCTCCTGGAGCTACTGGGCGACCCCCAGTTCACCTCCCGCGAGGCGGCAGAGTGGTCGGGAGCAGGCTAGGACCGTTCCGTGGAGAGTCCGTCGCGCGCGTTCCTCGAGGTGGCTTAGGCCCGGGCCGAACAGCACCGGGCGCGTGCGGGGCTTGGGCGCCGATGCCGGTTGAGGTCCTGGAACACACCGCGGAGGTCGGCCTGCGGGCCGAGGCCAATAGCTTCGAGGGGCTCCTGGCGGAGCTCGCCCTCGGCCTCTTCTCCTTGATCACCGACCCGGCGGCGGTCGCTGACCGCGAGGCGT
>BEII01000377.1 GCA_002898935.1 bacterium HR32 | reverse complement strand
CGTGCTCGGTGAGCCTGCGGACCTGGCGGAGCCGGGAAACCACCACACCCGTCACGCTAGCCGGCGGCGCCTGGCCTTCGCCCTTCCAGTCCCGGGGCAGCCCCTCACCGAAGTCGAAGCCCTCCACGGAGTCCATCAGGTCGCTCATGAAGTTCCGGCGGCGCAGCTCGCCGTCGGTGAACACGTCCAAGCCCAGTTCCCGCTGCTTTTCCAGCAGGCGCAGGATGTTGCGGTCCTCCAGCTCCCGGAGTTCCTCCGGGGAAGCCCCCCCGGCCCGCGCCTCCAGGATCTCCTGCGGCCGCAGCAGGCTCCCTACCTGGTCCGCTCGGTACGTGGTCATGGCCGCACCTCCTCGGAACGTCCCGAGGCCATCTTACGGCTCCTGGATACAGGACAGCAGCCCCGACGCCCGGCCTCGCACGGCGCTCAGGGTGAGCCGCCAGCCCGCCCGCATTATGGCCGTGTACAGTACCCTACGCGCCCGCTCGACTTCCTCCGCAGGTCCCTCCGACGGGAACGCGTCCTCTGTGACCCCCACGATGAACACCACGGGGAACTCGATGCCCTTGGCGCTGTGTATGGTGACCAGCTTCACCGGGCTCGGAGAGGCCCAAGGACTTGAACCGGTCAGCCTTCTCGTAGAACTCCACCGGGATCTGCCTCGCCCTGAGCTCCTTCGCCACCTGCTCCAAGGTCGCCTTCCGCCGTGCGAACACCGCCACCGACGACGCCTGGGCACCCTCCCGGACGCACTGGGCCACCCGGTCCGCCACCCGCCGGAGCGAGGCGTCCGCAAGCGTCCTCACCCGTTCTGGGGTCCAACGCAGGCCGAGGATCCATAGACAGCCCGCGGCGAGCATGCCCAAAAGGGCGAGGGCGGGGCGCAGAGCGCCCGAGTATAGCCTTGCCGCCGCCCGTCGGCCTGCGCACACGACGCCCTGGGGCCCGAGGGCGTCCACCGCGAGGTGCACGGCCCACCCAGCCAGCGTCCACGCGGCGATGGGGTACTGCCCCCCCGAGCTCAAGGGTCACCGCCAGGAACACCCAGGGGAGCGCCGCGTGGTGGTGCCAGTGCAGCGGCGTTGGCCACCGGAGGGATACCCAGCTCGCGAGCGCCACCGCGCTGGTAACGGTGGCCAGCTGGAACGCTGCCTGCGCGATCAGGTGCTCCCAACTTCCCGCGGGGTACCGGACCAACCCTCGGAGGAGCCAGAAGGCGAACGGCGAGAGGCCAGCGCCCACGACGACGAGGTCGCTGGGGAGGTTTGTCGCCCAACGCTCGCGGTCGCGTTCTCCGGCCGCCCCGGCCTCCGCCAGCCTCGGCAACATGGCTCCGTAAGCGGCAGCCAGGAAGGCGGGGAGGGGTGAGGCGTCCGGTGAGGTGAACCGTACGCAGGCCCCAGCCACGAACGCCGCGGCCCCGTACCGAATCCACCGCTCTGCGAGCACCACGTCGTCCTCCCTCCAGGGGGGCTAGGAGCCTTCCCCGATGACCCCTCGAGCGAAGGGGACCGGGGTCCCCAAGATCGCTCTGCGATTCTTGGGGTCTCGTGGGTAGCCTCGACCGGCGCTGACCGGTCAGCAGCACGCTGCTGCGGGTTCCTGCCCAAGCGGGAGAAACGGGGGTACGGGAGGGAGTGTGACAGTGGCCCGCCCGGGGGAGTGCAGGCGAGCAGCAGCCTTCACGGGCCTGAGGGTTCTGCCAGGACCTCGCGGGCGGTGCGGAAGGCGCCCAGGGCTGCGGGCATGCCTGCGTAGACCGCCACCTGGAGCAGGGTCTCGCGGATCTCCTCCGGGGTGCAGCCGTTGCGCAGCGCGCCGTGGAGGTGCAGCCGGAGCTCGTGCGGGCGGTTCAGGGCGGCCATCAGGGCCACGGTGAGCAGGCTGCGGACCTTGCGGGGCAGGCCTGGCCGCGCCCACACCGCGCCCCACGCGTACTCCGTCACCAGCTCCTGGAACGGGCGGGTGAAGTCGTCCGCCTCCTGGAAGCTGCGTTCCACGTACTCCGAGCCCATCACGGCCTTGCGGACCTCCAGCCCCTCGTCGAAGCGTCCCATGAATTCCTCCCTCCGTTCAGGCGGGCACCGGTTCCCTGCGTTCCACCGCGATGGCACCGCCGCGCACGGTGACCACGGCCACGTCGCCTTCGCGCAGCTCGCCCCGCAGCACCATGCGGCTCAACGTGTTCTCCACGGTACGCTGGATCAGGCGCCGCAGGGGTCGGGCGCCGTAGTCGGGGCTGTAGCCCTCCTGGGCGAGCCACGCCCGCGCCTCCGGGGTCACCTCCACCCGGATCTTGAGGTCCTGCAGGCGCGCCTCCAGCTGGCGCACTTGCAGGTCCACGATGCGCTCCAGCTGCGCACGAGACAGGGGCCGGAACACGATGACCTCGTCCAGCCGGTTCAGGAACTCGGGCCGGAAGGTCCGCCGCAGTTCGTCCAGCACGTACACCTTGGCCAGCTCGAAGGCCGCGGGGTCCTCCGGATCCAGGTTCTGGAGGTGGTGGCTCCCCACGT
>BEII01000376.1 GCA_002898935.1 bacterium HR32 | reverse complement strand
AGAGCTGGGTGCGTGACGTGCGCCACTACGACGATGCCCTCGACGATGTCGAACCGTACCGCTGGATGGCCCGCGAGGCCGGTGGCCCGCTGCTGATCGATACGCTCCCGGCGGCGGCCTGGCAGGCGATTGCAGCCCAGGTGGACGAGATCGCGCTCAAGGATCTTGCCAGCGAGCTTCGCCGTGTGAAGTCTCCGGCCGAGCTGGCGCTGATCGAGCGAGCGGCCGAATACGCCGACATCGCGCTCGAACGGACATTCGCCCGGTTGGCGAGCGGGAGCACCGAGCTCGAGATCCTATCTGACGTCGTCCACTCGGTCACCAGGCTGATGCGGGACGAACTCGGGGAGCACTACGAGCTGGTTCATCCGGCGCTGGAGGGCGTCATCCAGAGCGGAGTTCGGGCCGCCTTTCCATCTGCCCCCACGAGCACCCGGCGGCTCAGCCGGGGCGATGTGGTCATCGCCGAGTTCACTGCCTGCGTCGCTGGCTATCACGCCGAGTCAGGCTGCACCTTCTTCGTCGGTGATCCGCTGCGCGATGTCGTGAGCTGGGTCGAGGCGGCGGTGCAGGCGCAGGCGGCGGCGCTCGAGGTGGCTGTTCCCGGAACCGCTGCCGGCGAGGTCGACAACGCTGCGCGCCGGGTCATCGAGCGCGCGGGGCTGGCCCGGGCACTGCGCGGGCCAACCGGGCATGGGATCGGCCTCGCGCGCTGGGAGTTGCCGTGGTTACGGCCAGATGCTCCCACGCCGCTGGAAGAGGGGATGGCGGTGGTGCTCCGCCCCGGCCTGAGCATTACCGGGCGCACCGGCGCGCGGCACGCGCAGACGGTCGTGATCGAGGCCGAGGGGCCGCGCATCCTCAATCCCCGGCAGGAGCGCTGGGCCCGGCTGGAAGACCGTCTCAAGGAGTTCTAGCGAGCCGGCTCACGAGCCTGTCTGCCGGACGAGCTCGATCAGCGCGGCGAGGTCGAAGTAGCAGGACTGCCGGACGATAACCCCTTCTCGCACTGTATAGAAGGCGGCCATCGGCTGGGCGATGCGCTGCCCGTTGTGCGTGGCCACTGCCACGAGTTCGACCGCGACGTGGTCGCCGTCGACCACCAGTGTCTTGACCGCGCTCCACATGTCGGGCCACTGTGCCTCGCTGGCCTCCAGCAGGGCGCGGAGCTGCTGTTTCCCCCGGATCTCCTGCCCGTCGAGCTGCGGGCTAGGTACCCAGACCACGATATCGTCGGCGCAGTAGTGGAGCGCGGCCTCGATGTCTCCGCGGTTCAGCGCGGCGATCGAGGCTCGGACGACCTCGGCCGGCGTGCTCGCTCGTCCCTCGACCACGGCCCTGCCATCGCCTCCTCGCTCGATGCGGCGTCGCAGCGTCCAAATCATACTCCCGGCCCGCTCGCAGCGCGCGCAGCGCCCGGCGTGCGGGTGGCCGGCTACGCCCTGCTCACCGTCACGACGAGCTGGTTCTGCTCCAGGGTCACGTCCTCGACCGTTACTCCCTCGGCGGCCAGCCGCCGCTGCAGCTCGGTCGTGAGCCGGGAGCGCAGCTCGCCCGCGTCGACGACCAGGCCCAGTGGCCCATCGACGCGAGCGTCCTCCAGCTCGATCGTACCGTCGCGCGCGACCGGCCGCGCGCGGAACGCGCCGCCGAGCCCATACGCCGTGAACCGCATGGTGATGCCGGAAGGGTCGATCTCCGCTCGCACATCGCGGGCGGGACCGAAGGCTCGCGGGTTCTCCGCGATTTCCCGGTTGAGCTCCTCTTCGGTGATGACGACCTGCTCGGAGCCTGAGGTAGGTGTCGTGTCCGCTGGCCTGGACTCGGGGGTTAGCGATGGCGAAGGAGGAGGGCTCTGCTCCGCAGGTGGCCCCGTCGTGGGGCTTCCCGTCTCGGAAGTCAAAAACGCTGCCAGCGCGATCAAGATGAGCGTGGCCACCACCAGCGTCATCAGGCATCCGAGGGCCCGGCCACCGATGCCTCCACGTCGCTCCCAGCGTGTTCCCGGCCGGGAACGCTGGGCGATCGTCGTCGAGCGCGGCTGTCGATTGGGCGGGAGTCGAGCGAAGGAGGCACCACAGGCAATGCAGCGCCGACCGGGCGACTGGCGGGTGCCGCAGTAGGGACAGTACATCTCGGCACTTTCCTCCCGCTCTGCTGACCAACCGCAGGCACCGGTCATCCTTCTGTCCGGTACCTGGCGCTCTAGGATACTTAACCGGGAGTAGCACCGGCCGGGCCGAGCTCATCCCGTCCTGCCCAGATCCTCTTGTACCAGCGCATTGACACCCAGGCAGCCCGTTGCTAGAGTAATCCCGAGTAACGGAGTCGGGATTGGTGGCGCCGGCAGCGACCCGGCGCCACCTGTGAGGAGTGGTCGATGAGGGCAGGCAGACCGGAACAGTGGATAGCCGGGACAGACCGAGCATGTCTTCACCGGGCACTGTCCCGCCGGGGATTCTTGCGCGCGCTCGCTGGTGCCGGCGGAGCGCTCTCGCTGGCTGCGTTCCTCCCAGGCTGTCGTGC
>BEII01000375.1 GCA_002898935.1 bacterium HR32 | reverse complement strand
CCGCCTGGGCGACTTCTACGAGCTGTTCGGCGAGGACGCACAGACCGCGGCTCGGGTCCTGGATCTCACGTTGACCTCGCGGCCGGTGGCCAAGGGCCGGCGGGTGCCCATGTGCGGGATCCCCCACCAGACCCTGGAGACGTACCTGAGCCGGCTGCTGGAGCGCGGCTACCGGGTCGCCATCTGTGAGCAGGTGGAGGATCCCCGGAAGGCCAAGGGGCTCGTGCGGCGCGAGGTGGTGCGGGTGGTCACACCCGGCACCGTCACCTCCGAGTCCCTCGTACCCGCCCGCGAGAACGTGTACCTGGCCGCGGTGAACCCCGCACAAGACCGTTGGGGGGTGGCGGTGGCGGACCTGTCCACGGGCGAGTTCCGGGTGACGGAGGTCCCGGAAGAGGCGGTGGTCCAGGAACTCCAGCGGTTGGGGGTCCGGGAAGTCCTCTACCCGCAGGACCACCCCCTGCCCGAGGGAACCCCGGGAGCCCGTACTCCGTACGAGGCCTGGCGCTTCGAACCCCAGGAGGCCGCCCGGGTGCTGTGCGACCACTTCCAGGTGGTGTCCCTGGAGGGGTTCGGCTGCGCGGGAATGCCCCGGGGCGTGGCGGCCGCGGGAGCACTCCTGCAGTACCTGCGGGAGACCCAGCGCAGCGGCCTGCGCCACATCCACCGGCTCCAGGTGTACCGGCCCCAGGACACCCTGCTCCTGGACCCGGCCGCGGTGCGCAGCCTGGAGATCCTGCATCCCCTGGTGGGCACGGACCGGAGGGCGACCCTGGTGGGCGTCCTGGACCGTACCCGCACCAGCATGGGAGGCCGTCTCCTGCGCAGGTGGCTCGTGGCCCCCTTGCTGGACCGTGCCCGCATCGAGGACCGGCTGGACGCGGTGCAGGAACTGACCTCGGGCACCCACCGGGAGCGGGTGCAGGAACTCCTCAGCAAGGTGGCGGACCTGGAGCGGCTGGTCGGCCGGTGCGGTCACGGGTCCGCCACGCCCCGGGACCTCGTGGCCCTGGCCCGCACCCTGGCTGCGGTGGCGGAACTCCAGCAGGCCGCCGCAGCATTCCACAGCCGGCTGCTGCGAGAGCTCGCAAGCCAGCTGGACCCTCACCCCGCACTCCGGGAGGAGCTGGAACGGGCCCTGGTCCCGGACCCGCCCCACGACCCCCGCGCCGGGGGAGTGATCCGGGAGGGCTACGACCCCGAGCTGGACCAGCTTCGCCGCGCGGCCTCGGAGGCCAAGGCGTGGATCCGGGACCTGGAGGCGCGGGAGCGGGAACGCACCGGCATCAAGACCCTGCGCGTGGGGTTCAACAAGGTCTTCGGCTACTACCTCGAGGTGACCCGGCCTCACCGGGACCGGGTACCGCCGGAGTACGAGCGGCGGCAGACCCTGGTGGGGGCGGAGCGGTACGTGACCCCCGAGATGAAGGAGCGGGAGGCCCTGATCCTGCACGCGGAGGAGCGGCAGCGGGAACGGGAGTACGAGCTGTTCTGCCGCCTCCGGGACCGGGTGGCGGAGTCGGGTCCCGGCTTGCTCGCCACCGCGGCCGCGTTGAGCACCCTGGACGTCCTGTGCTCCTTCGCGGAGGCCAGCCAGGCCTACGGCTACACCCGGCCGCAGGTGGTGGACGAACCGGTCCTGGAGGTGGAGGGCGGACGTCACCCCGTGGTGGAGCGCGTGCTGCAGGAACCCTTCGTGCCCAACGACCTGCGCATGGACGGCCGTCGCCGCATCGCGGTGGTGACCGGTCCCAACTTCGCCGGCAAGTCCACGTACCTGCGGCAGAACGCCTTGCTGGTGATCCTGGCGCAGGCGGGTTGCTTCGTCCCCGCGCGGTCCGCCCGGGTAGGACTCGTGGACCGCCTGTTCACCCGGGTGGGCGCCGCGGACGACCTGGCGGGCGGGCGCAGCACCTTCCTCGTGGAGATGCAGGAGGTGGCCAACATCCTGCACAACGCCACGGAACGCAGCCTGGTGATCCTGGACGAGGTAGGCCGCGGAACCGCCACCTACGACGGCCTCAGCATCGCGTGGGCGGTGGTGGAGTACCTGTGGGCCCACGGGCGGCCCCGCACGTTGTTCGCCACCCACTACCACGAGCTCACGGAGCTGGCCGGGCGCCTGGACGGGGTGTTCAACCTCAACGTCCTCGTGCGAGAAGAAGGAGAGGGCGTGGTGTTCCTGCACCGGGTGGCGGAGGGAGCCTCGGACCGGTCCTACGGCATCCACGTGGCCCAGCTGGCCGGCGTACCCCGGGAGGTGACGCAGCGCGCCGCGGAGCTGCTGGAAGAGCTGCAGGGCGCGGCCCGGGGTGAGGGCGCCCTGGTGCGCCGGGGCCGGGCGGTGCAGATGGCCTTGCCCCTCGTGGTCCCCTCAGAGGTGGAAGCCGAGCTGGCCTCCCTGGACCTGGCCTCCATGACGCCCCTGGAGGCCCTGAACAAGCTGCACCACCTCCAGCAGAGGGTCCGGGAGCAGTTGAGGGCGGACTCCCCCAAGGTGGTGCGCATGCGCCGCCCGCGCGGGAGCTGACCGTGGGGCGCATCCGCGTGCTAGAGT
>BEII01000374.1 GCA_002898935.1 bacterium HR32 | reverse complement strand
TCGTGGCCATGCGGGACTACGGCGAGGCGGCGCTGGCCCGCGCCCGGGAGGAGCTGGGGAGGATCTTCCGCCGCCGGTGAGGGGACTACGACGCGCTCGTGGACCGGCGCCAGCGCGTAGCCTCCTCGAGTTCGGAGTATCCGAGCCGGGAGGAGACCTCCCGACAGGCGGAGACGATGGCGCGCCGCAGCTCGTCCTTCTGGCGGTGGAACCGGTAGGCGGGCACGGAGAGGCTCATGGCGGCCACCACGTGTCCCCGGTGGTCCCGGATGGGGGCCGCCACGCAGCACAGCTCCAGCACGGCCTCTTCGATGTCGAAGGCATACCCCCGCTGCCGCACGAGCTCCAGCTCCTCCCGCAGGCGACCCAGGTCGGTGATGGTGTTGGGGGTGAGGGCCGGCAGGCCCTTTTGCACGGCCATGGCCGCCACCTCCTCCCACGGTCGGAACGCGAGCAGCACCTTGCCCACCGCGCTGCAGTGGGCCGGCAGCTCGACCCCGACCCCTGTCACCGACACCTGCACCGCGCGCGTACCCTGCAGCTTGTCCACGTACAGCACCCGCCCGGACTCCAGGCTCGCCAGGTGGACCGTCTCCCCGAACCGGGCCACCAGGTCCTCCATGACCGGCCTCGCCTCGGCCCGGTACTGGGTGGTGGCGAGCAGCGTGGTGGACAGAGCGAGGATCCGCCAGCCGAGCCGGTAGCGGCGCTCCGCGGTGCGCCGCAGCAGGCCGATCTCGCACATCGTGCACAGGAGGGCGTGGGCGGTAGACTTGGGGATCCCCAGGAGGGTGGCAACTTCGCTCACGCTGCGCTCGGGATGGTCCATCCCGAACAGCTCCAGCACCTGCCCCACCCGTTGGACCGTGCTGAGCATCCCACAGCATTTTAGGCGCCCGGATCCCGAGCAGAAAGGGCCTTGTTCCGGAATCGTGAACAAAAGTTCCAGATAGACGAATTCGGGCCTTGCCCGCCCAGAGTCCCCGTCGGATCCTAGTACCGATCCGGACACCTTTTTGGCACCTCAGGGGGGACAGCCGACGGGATACGAGATGGCCGTGGAGGATCCCGTACCCTGGAGGGGGCTTGTGCCGGTTTGGGAGGAGGAGGGGCTAGCGGAGACGGTGGGGGTCAAGAGCTACCGCCAAGAGCTCGTGGCGCTGCTGCGCCGGCCGCAGCCTGCCTGAGCGACACCCCGAAGGAGGCGAGAACATGGCCGACCCGTTGCCCGAGCGCACCATGAGCAGCGAAGAGCTGGATCGGCTGCGGTCCGTGTACGTGGATCTGGTGGGCTTCGTGCCGCCCCGGATCCAGGCGCGCACCGACCTCCTGAGCCGCCTGGACCCCGAGGGCCTGCGGCTGCAGGAGGAGATGCGCCGTCACTTCATGTACCCCAAGTGCTTCGATGTCAAGACCGCGCAGCTCATGCTGTTCGGCATGCTCCTCATGAACCTGCAGGACGCGGCGAAGCTGCACGCCATCGCCGCCCGCCGCGCGGGCGCCACGTGGGAGGAGCTCACCGCCGTGGTGGGCCTGGCGTTCCTGTTCCGGGGGCTGTCCGCGGCCAACTACGGGTCCCAGATCCTGCAGGAGCTGGCCCAGGCCGAGGCCGGCGAGGTCGGGGCCGCCCAGAGGAGGTGACGGACGGTGGCGGAATCGCCGGTGGTCCAACTCGCGCACGTGGAGATCACCACGCCCACGCCGGAGCGGACGTACTGGTTCTTCCACGACCTGCTGGGCATGGAGGAGACCACGCGGGCCGGGCAGTCGGTGTACCTGCGCGGCTACGAGGACTGGTACCACCACACCCTCAAGGTGACGGAAGGGCCGCAGGCCGCCCTGGGGCACGTGGCGTGGAGGGTGGGTTCTGAGGCGGACCTGGAAGCACTGGCCCGCCGGCTGGACCACGCGGGCTACGGCCGCGGGTGGGCGGACGGCGACCTCGGGCACGGCCGCACCTACCGGTTCGTCACGCCGGACGGCCACCCCATGGAGCTGCTGTGGGAGGTGGAGTACTACCAGCCCCCGGAGGCCATGCGCACGGTGCTGCGCAACCGGCCGCAGAAGCGCCCCCTGCGCGGGATCCCCGTGCGGCGCATCGACCACGTGAACCTGATGGCGCGGGAGGTGGGGCCCGTGCGGGACTTCTTCGTGGAGCACCTCGGCTTCCGGCTCCGGGAGGAAAAGATCGGACAGGGCGGCCAGGTGGTGGGTGCCTGGCTCAGCGTGAGCCCTCTGGTGCACGAGGTGGCGGTGATGCGGGACGCCACCGGCGCCCGCGGCCGGTTCCACCACGTGGCCTACTGGTACGGCTACCCGCAGCATCTCATGGACGCCGCGGACGCCCTGGTGGACTACGGCATGCGGATCGAGTCAGGCCCAGGCAAGCACGGTACCACGCAGGCGTACTTCCTGTACGTGTTCGAGCCGGGCGGGGTGCGAGTGGAGCTGTTCGGGGACACGGGTTACCTCATCTTTGACCCCACGTGGAAGACGGTGGTGTGGGACGTGTCCAACGAAAGCGACCTGGAGCGGAGCAGCATCTGGTTCGGGGGCCGCCTGCCGGAGACCTTCTACA
>BEII01000373.1 GCA_002898935.1 bacterium HR32 | reverse complement strand
CGTCCCGCAGGCCTTCCACAAGCGCCTCCACGTCCTCCGCGGTCCGCAGGGGCGGGTTCATCTTGAAGTTCGGGTCGTAGCCCTCCACAGCCTCGTCGGTGAGGGTGAGGTGGTGCGGCGTGACCTCCGCGGTGACCGGCACGCCGCGTTCCTTCGCCTGCCGGAGGAGCCGCACCGCGCCCGCGGTGCTGACGTGCTGGACGTGCAGGTGTGCGCCCACGTCGCCGGCGATCACGAGGTCACGCGCCAGCGCGGCTTCCTCCGCGCTGCGGGGCAGGCCCCGCAGCCCCAGCCGCGCGCTGATCTCTCCCTCGTGCACCACCCCGCCCGCGGACAGCGCGGGGTCTTCGCAGTGCTGCAGCACGGGGAGCCCGAGGCTCTTGGCGTACAACAGGGCCCGGCGCAGCAACCCGGCGTCCTGCACCCACCGGCCGTCGTCGGAGAACGCCACGGCCCCGGCGGCCGCCAGGGAGGCCAGCGGGCTCAGCTCGCGGCCCTCCAGGCCCTTGGTCACCGACCCCACGGCGTAGACGCGGGCGCTAGCGCCCCGCGACCACTCCCGCACCGCGGCCAGGGCGGTGGGGCTGTCCAGGGGCGGGCTGGTGTTGGCCATGCAGACGACCGCGGTGACGCCTCCGCGGGCCGCCGCCAGAGTTCCGGAGGCGATGTCCTCCTTGTGGGTCTGCCCGGGCTGGCGGAGGTGGACGTGGATGTCCACGAGCCCGGGCGCCAGCACAAGGCCGCGGAGGTCTAGGACCGCGGTCGTCCTGAGGTCCGTGGCCGTCGGAGCGGCCCGGGAGACCACGGCCGCGATGCGGCCCCGCTCCACCCACACGTCGGCTTCGGCGTCCAGGCCCGAGGCCGGGTCGAGCACCCGGACGTCCTTGAGGAGCAGCCGGCCCTCGAGCCCCGCGAGCTCCAGGTCCTGAGCTGCCTCCATCACGGCCTCCCGGACCCCGACAGCGCCAACTCCCGGCGCTCCAAGGGCTGCGGCCCTGCAGCTTCGGCTTGGTGGGCCAGCAGGTCGTACAGGACCGCCGACCGCACCGCCACACCGTGCCTCACCTGCTGCAGCACCAGGGAGCGGTCCCCGTATGCGGCGGCGGGAGTCACTTCAACGCCCAGGTTCATGGGGCCCGGGTGCATCAGCACCGCGGCGGGCCCGGCGCGCCGCAGGCGCTCGGGTGTGAGGCCGTAGAGGCGGTGGTACTCGCCCATGGACGGAACGAACCCCGCGGCTTGCCGTTCCGCCTGCATGCGGAGCGCCATGACCACGTCCGCTCCGGGCAGCGCCTCCTCCAGCCGGTGGCACACCGTCGCCCCGAGCCGTTCGAACTCCCGTGGCACCAGAGTGGGCGGGCCGCAGAACACCACCTGGGCGCCCAGCTTGGACAGGCCCCACCACGTTGAACGCGCCACACGGCTGTGCAGCACGTCTCCCACGATCACCACCCGTAGCCCGGCCACGCGGCCGAAGGCCCGGCGGAGGGTGAACAGGTCGAGGAGGGCCTGGGTGGGATGCTCGTGCATCCCGTCCCCTGCGTTCACCACGCTGCAGCGCACCGACCGACTGACTTGGTGCGGGGCCCCCGCGCACGGGTGGCGCAAGACCACTGCGTCCACCCCCAGGGCCTCGAGCGTGAGCGCGGTGTCCACCAACGACTCGCCCTTCAGGACGGAGCTGCGCTCGGGGTCGAAGTTCACCACCTCGGCGCCGAGCCGCCGCGCGGCCAGCTCGAAGGACGTGCGGGTGCGGGTGCTGGGCTCGAAGAAGCAGTTCGCCACCACCCGGCCCCGAAGCGAGTCACAGGGCAGATGTCCCCGGTCCGCTTCCTCCGCGAGGTCCAGTAGAGCGAGGATCTGGCCGGACGAGAGAGGCTCAAGACCCAGGAGGTGCCCGCGCAGGATGGCCACCGTATCCCCTCCCTGGGTCGGCCAGAGGGGCAGCAGGGCACGAAAAAAAGCCTTCCGTGCCGCCGGCAAGGAAGGCCTGTCGAGTGCTTCTGTTGCCCTTGCCGGCCTCGCTGGACCGACTTAAAGGTGCCTTTCGCCCGCTACCTTAGCACGTGCCCGGCGGCGGGTCAACCGGATTCCCGCAGCGATCTTCTTGGGCGGAAGGACGCAAAGAGGATTCCCAGCAGCGCGCCGATCTGGCCCACCCAGAACACGGACATCCACCGGAGCAATTCCCCGCCCGCACGTCCGCGATCTGCGCCCGGATCGCGGCAAGCTTGCCGTCAAGGACCACAAAGACGCTGCGCCCCGGGCAGCAGCTGCCCGGGGCGCAGCCAGAAGGCGACTCAGCCTACCACCGAGTCGACACGTACACGCCGCCGGCCTGTGCGCTCTGGCCGGCGCTGCCGAGGTTCGCGTAGAACAGGTTCAGGGTCGTCCGCGGGGCGATGGTCCATTCGGTGCCCACGGACCACACGTTCACGTTGCCGGCGCCACCCTTCTCGTCGTAGCTCTCGTAGGTGACGAACGCGCCCACGTTGTCCAGGAGCTGCAGGTCAAGCCGCGCCCCGAAGCCGCTCACGTTGCTCGCGGACAGGCCCAG
Organism: bacterium HR32; assembly: GCA_002898935.1. GTDB lineage: Bacteria > Sysuimicrobiota > Sysuimicrobiia > Sysuimicrobiales > Sysuimicrobiaceae > Tepidifontimicrobium. The sequence continues at coordinate 23 of BEII01000373.1, read as the reverse complement.
GAAGCCCCCGAAGTAGGCGTCCC
>BEII01000372.1 GCA_002898935.1 bacterium HR32 | reverse complement strand
CGAGCTCGGGCTCCGTGGGCGGGACGGCCCGGGAGGCCACCACCCGGGCGCCCCGCCGGAGGTGGGAGGGGTGGTGTCCGGTGCGCACGTCCACCCCCAGGGCGCGCAGCCTCGCCACCGCCGGCCCCTCGCGCAGGTCGCAGCCGGAAACCGCGTGGCCGCGGCGCGCGTACACCTCGGCCAGGGCGCTCATCCCTGCGCCGCCGACTCCGACGAAGTGCAGCTCCGACACCTAAGCCTCCTGTGCGGCCCGCACGACCTCGTGCCACACCGCGCGGGCGGCGTCCGGCCGCGCGAGGCTCCTCGCCGCCTGCGCCATCTTCCGCAGCCGCTGCGGGTCATCCACCAGCTGCGTGATGACCTCCGCGAGGCGCTGGCCCCCGAGCTGTTCGTCCCGCACCACCACCGCGGCGCCCAGTTCCGCCAGAGCGGAGGCGTTGTGGGCCTGGTGGCCGCCGGCGGCGGGAAGCGGCACGAGCACCGCAGGCAGCCCCCACGCCAGCAGCTCCGCGCAGGTCAAGGCGCCTGCCCGGGCCACCACCAGGTGGCTCGCCGCGTAGGCGTCGCCGATGGGATCCAGGTAGTCCACGGCGCGGTACAGGAGGCGCCCCGCGGGCACCTGGGCTTCGAGTCCGGCCCGCGCCGTGCCCGTGGCGTGCAGCACCTGCAGGTCCGCGCGGTCCCGCAGCCACCCCATCGCCTCCCGCACCGCCCGGTTGAGGCTGCGGGCGCCTTGGCTCCCGCCCATCACCAGCACGGTAGTCCGCTCCTCCTCAAGGGCGTAGCGCGCACGGGCGCGGCGGGCTTCTCCACTTCGGGCCGCCGCCCGCAAGGGCGCACCCGTCCACACCGCGCGGGGGCCGAAGTGCGCGGCAGCCTGTGGGAAGGCCACGCACACCCGGTGGGCGCGGCGGGCCAGCAGCCGGTTGGCGAGCCCCGGGGTTGCGTTGGGCTCCACCAGCACCACGGGCACGCGCAGGCCTACCGCCGCCCTCGTCGCCGGGAAGCCTGCGTAGCCGCCCGTGGACAGCACCGCGTGGGGCCGGAAGCCGGCCAGCAGCCGCCGGGCGCGCCAAACGCCCCGTAGGGTGCGGGCCAGGTTGGCCGCGGCCACGCGCGCTCCCTTCCCCACCACGCCGCCTGCGGGAACCCCTTCGAACCGCAGGCCCGCAGTCGCGGCCACCTGAGCCTCGAACCCGCCCGCACCGACGAACAAGAACTCGCCTTCGCCCTGCGCGGCCTCGGCCACGGCCAGAAGCGGGTACGTGTGGCCGCCGGTGCCGCCGCCTGCCAACACCACCCGCCAGGTCATCCTACGCCCCGCGGTGAGGGCGTACGGGCCGGCCACTGGGCGTACACGTCCAGCTCCCGTGCGGCGGTGGCGTACTGGGAAAGGTTGAGGCAGATCCCCGACGCCGCCATGAGCACCACGAGGGAGGAGCCCCCGAAGCTCACGAACGGGAGCGGTACTCCGGTCACGGGCAGGGCGCCGGAAGCCACGCCGACGTTCAGCACCGCCTGGCCCAGCACCCAACAGCCCACCCCGCTCGCCACGAGCGCCCCGTAGCGATCCGGTGCCCGCAGGGCCGTACGGAAGGTGCGGGCAGCGAACAGGCCGTACAGGCCGAGGAGGACCGCCACACCCACCAGCCCGAGCTCCTCTGCCAGGATGGCGAAGATGAAGTCCGTGTGCCGCTCCGGTAGGTAGAAGAACTTCTGGCGGCTCTGGCCGAGCCCCACGCCGAACAGCCCGCCGGAGGCGATGGCCACCAGCGACTGGATGATGTGGAATCCGCTCCCGAGCGCGTCCCGCCACGGGTCCAGGAAGGCCAGGATGCGGTCGCGGCGGTACGGCTCCCCAAGAGCCGCCCACAGGCCCACGGGCAGGGCCGCGGCCACCACGAGGCCCAGGTGCCACAGGCGCGCGCCTGCGCAGAACAGCGCGCCCAGGGCGATCCCCACCAGGACCACTGCGCTGCCCATGTCCGGTTGGCGCAGGGCCAGGGCGGCCAGCAGGCCGGCGAACCCCAGGGGCGGTCCGAGCCCGCGCCAGAAGGATCGCACGGCGTCGCGGCGGTTGGCGAGGAAGTGGGCCACGTACAGGACCAGGCCGAGCTTCGCCACCTCCACGGGCTGCAGCCGCAGGGGCCCGGCGGCAATCCACCGCCGCGCCCCGCCCGCGACCTCGCCCACACCGGGGATGAGGACCAGCACCAGCAGCAGCAGGCTCGCGCCGAGCAGGGGCGCCGTGAGCGGACGCCAGGCCGCGTAGTGGATGCGCGAGGTCGTGGCCATCGCGAGGCAACCGATCACGAACCACAGGAGCTGCCGTTTGAAGAAGTACGCCGCGTCCCCGTACTGCTCGAAGGCCACCACGGAACTCGCGCTGTACACCATCACCAGTCCGAGCCCGCACAGCCCCAGCACGCTGGCCACCAGCCAACCGTCCGGAGCCCGGCGGCGGATCTCGTGGGAGGGCGCTGCGCTCACCGACCGCCTCCCGCCTCGAGCTGCGCCACGAGCGCGGCGAAGGCCTCCGCGCGTTCCCGGTAGTCCGCGAACTGGTCGAAGGACTCGCAGCCGGGCGACAGCAGCACCGCCTCC
>BEII01000371.1 GCA_002898935.1 bacterium HR32 | reverse complement strand
TCCCGCCACGCCGGCCCGTCCCCTCACGGTGCCCTCCTCACCGCGACCTGCCCGCCACCTCCATCCCCCAGTCCACGGGCCCCACCTCCGGGAAGCGTGCCAGCGCCTCTTCCAACACCCTCTGGATGCGGCCCAGGGCCTCCGGCGTGGTGCCCTCCGCCCGCACCACCAGCACCGGCTGCGTGTTGCTGGCCCGCACGAGGCCCCACCCGTCCCCGAACAGCACCCGAGCCCCGTCCACGTCAACGACCTCGTAGCGCTCCTTGAAGTAGCGGACCAGCTCCTCCACCACCGCGAACTTGCGGTCGTCCGGGCAGGGTACCCGGACCTCCGGAGTGGAGAAGTAGCGCGGCACGTCCGCGAGCAGCGCGGACAGCGGACGGTCGGTGTTCGACAGGATCCGCAGCAGGCGTGCCGCGGCGTACACCGCGTCGTCAAACCCGTAGTACTCGTCCGCGAAGAACATGTGGCCGGACATCTCCCCCGTGAACACCGCGCCGATCTCCTTCATCTTGGCCTTGATGAGGGAGTGTCCGGTCTTGTAGAAGAAGGGCCGGCCTCCCAGCCTCCGGATCTCGTCCACCAGGGCCTGGGAGCACTTGACCTCCACGATGGCCTGCGCTCCCGGGTACTTGGGCAGGATCTCCCGCCAGAACAGGATCATGAGCTCGTCGCCCCACACGATCCGCCCTTGGTCGTCCACCACCCCGATCCGGTCCCCGTCCCCGTCGAACCCCAGACCTACGTCCGCCCGCTCCACCCGCACGGTCCGGATCAGGTCCTGCAGGTTCTTGGGGTCCACGGGGTCCGGGTGGTGGTGCGGGAACGTGGGGTCGCTGTCGCAGTACAGCTCCACCACCTCCACCCCGAGGTCCCGGAGCACGTCGGGGGCGATCACGCTCGCAGTCCCGTTGCCGCAGTCCACCACGACCCTGAGCCGCCGGGGGCCCAGCCGGATCCTCTCGCGGATGGCCGAGCGGTACGCGGGCTTGACGTCCGCGGCCTGCACACGGCCGTCGCCGCGCACGGAGACGTCCGCCTCCGCCAGCTGTCGGACCCGCTGGATCTCCGCTCCGTACAGGGTGCCGAACCCGTGCGCCAGCTTGACCCCGTTGTACTCCGGCGGGTTGTGGCTCGCGGTGATCATGATGCCCCCGTCGATCCCGAGGTGGACCCGCGCGAAGTAGAAGACGGGTGTGGTGACCAGTCCGACGTCGGTCACCTCACACCCGGAGTCCACCAGGGCGTCCACCACGGTCCGGTGGAGGACCGGCGAGGACGCGCGGTTGTCGTGACCCACCACCACGGGCAGGAGACCTTCACCTGGCGTACGCGTGCGCAGGTAAACGGCGAAGGCCCGCGCAATCCGCTCCGCCACCTCGGGCGTCAGGTCCTGTCCGAACACGCCGCGGATGTCGTACTCGCGGAAGATCGCTGCCGGTACCATGAGCGCCTCCTGTGTCCACCGTTCCATTGTAGCCGTGAGGGCGGGGTCCCGTCGTCACGGGGCCGGCGGCGGCACCGCCTCCCGTACCCGCGGGGAGGGCACCATGTTCACCGTCACCCAGAACTGGCCCTGCGGCACGCGGTAGGTGACGTTGAGGTCTAAACAGTCGCACAGCCGCCCCACCTGGAGATCCAGCTCCTCCAACACCGCCAGGGTGCTGTTGTACTTGGCGAAGGTCCGGACGCGCCAGCCGTCGCCCAGAGCAGCCTGGACCGAGGCCAGGAGGCGCAGGTGCTGGAGTGCGGCGTCGTACTGGACGCCCAGGTCGAAAGCGAGGCCGTCGCGGGCCTGGCGGTAGCCCAGGGTGACCGCCGACTGGCGGGTGGGCGCGTCGAACAGGAACGGCGTGGAGCCGTACGCCTCCGTCCACGCGTACGACAGGTAGGCGGCGGCGTGAGGTGCTGTGGCATACGCCACCGACACCGTCAGGGTGGGGACCGACAGGGCCCGGTCGCGGTAGGCGGAGTGCCGTAGCCCCCCAGAGCCGTCCACCGACCATCGGTCGCCCAGGCGCCAGGTGGGGCTTCTCGCTTCCACCACCGCTTCGAACCGGGGGCTCTCTGCGCCCGTCACGCGCTCCCGGTACTGACCCGCCGCCAGCGCCAACGAGCTCGCCAGGTCACCGATCCTCCACGGCCCGCTCGTGTAGCGGAGCTCCGCGAGGTCCACCGGACGGCCTTCCGAGTCTCGGACAGTTCCCGTGGTGAGCTGGGCGGTGCCCCCTAGCAGGCCTGCGCGCAGGGTGTTGCGGATCTCGAACCCGATCCCCGTGTTGTAGCGGGCGTAGGCCTCGGCCTCCACGTCGCCCAGCCTGTACGGGTAGCGCAGCGCGATCCAGTAGCCGGACAGCGCGTAGAAGCCGAGCTCAGGGGACGGAAAGCTCTGGGACACGCGCTCCGGGGATTCCAGCCGGACCTCGTAGCGCGGCAGGGTCAGGATGCGGGCCCCTCCGACCCACAGGCTCGCACCCTCCGCCACCAGCCGCTGCCCCGGGAACACGGCGATGCGCTGCGCGGTGACGTGGAAGAGGGGACTCTGGGGGTCGCAAAGGGTGGCGAGGGCGTCCTGCGCCACGAGGCGGTCCCGGCCCAGTTCCAGG
>BEII01000370.1 GCA_002898935.1 bacterium HR32 | reverse complement strand
CGGAGCGGCTGCCGTACTTCGCGGGGAGGTCCTACCCCGCGCAAGCGGACGAGCTGCGCGCGCACCTGCGCCAGTACCTGGACGCCGTGGACGCGGCGCGTCTGCCGGCGCAGGCCCCGCGCGCGGTGGTGGCGCCGCACGTGGACTTCGAGCGCGGCGGGCTTTGCTACGCGTGGGCGTACGCGGCCCTGGCCCGCTCCCAGGCCAGCACGTTCCTCCTCCTGGGGGTGGCGCACGCGGGCGCGCCGCACCCCTTCGTCCTGTGCACCAAGCCGTACCGCACGCCCCTCGGCACGCTTGCGGTGGACCGGGAGTGGGTGGAAGAACTCGTCGCTCAGGCGCCTGAGCTCGCAGAAGGGGAGCCGGTACACCGCGCGGAGCACTCCCTGGAGTTCCAGGCGGTGTTCCTGCAGGTGGCCCTCGAAGGCCGCCCCGTGGCCATCGTCCCGATCCTTTGCTCGAGCTTCGACCCGTGGGTGGCGAGTGCCTCTCCGCGGCACGCGGAGGCGGTGGAACGGGTCATCCGGTTGCTCCGCGAGTCGGTCCGCAGGCGGGCCCAGTGGGCCGCGGTGGTGGTGGGCGTGGACCTTAGCCACGTGGGGCCCCGGTTCGGAGACCCGGAGCCGGCGGACGCCGCCCTGGCCCTGCGGACGTCCGCGGGAGACCACCGGGCCCTCGAGCACGCGCTGCGCGGCGACGCGGAGGGCTTCTGGGCCGAGGTGGCGGCCGGGGGCAACCCGCAGCGGATCGACGCCCACAGCGCGTTGTACGCCGCCCTGCGCATCCTGGAACCCGTCCGCGGCCAGCTGCTGCACTACGCCCAGGCTCCGGACCCTGCGGGAGGCATCGTGAGCTTCGCCAGCATGGCGCTATACTGAGGCCCTCACACGAGCCGCGTCCCCAGGCGGCCGACCGCCAGGAGCACGGAGACCGCCACCCCGGTGAGCACGACCGCCAGCCACATGGCCAGATCCCACCGGCCCGCCTGCACCGCGTCGTACAGGGCGATGGGGAGGGTTTGGGTCTTGCCCGGGATGTTGCCGGCCACCATGAGGGTGGTCCCGAAGTCTCCCAAGGCCCGGGCGAACCCTAAAGTCACGCCCGCGAGGATCCCCCGGTGGGCGAGGGGCAGGAGAACCCATAGGAACTGCTGCCAAGTTCCTGCCCCGTCCATCTGGGCGGCCTCCAGCAACTGCACGTCCACCTCCTCGAAGGCGGCCCTCGCCGCGGCCACCACCAGGGGCAGGGAAGGCACCGCCGCGGCCACGGCCGCGCCCTGCCACGTGAACACCAGGGGAGTTCTGAACGTGGCTTCCACCCACTGCCCCAAGGCGGTGCCGCGCCCCAGGGCCACCAGGAGGTAGTAGCCCAGGACCGTGGGCGGCAAGGTGAGGGGCAAGGCGGTGAACGCCTGCAGCAGGCCTCGCCCTGGGAACCGACGCATGGCGAGGACGTAGGCCACCCCGATTCCCGTGCTCCCCGACAGCGCCGTCGCCAGGGCCACCACCTTCAGGGAAGTCCACAGGGGCGAAAGGTCCATGGCTGGCCTAGCGGGAGGTCCCCTCTCCGGGCAAGACGAACCCGTAGCGCCGCATGATGGGACGGCCCTCAGGACCGTTCACGAAGCGCAGGAAGCGTCGGGCTTCTCCCTGCCGAGGAGAGCGTGCCACCACCGCCGCCGCCTGCCGGATGGGGTCGTGGAGGCGGTCTGGGACCAGCCAGTGGCGGCCGACGGAAGACACAGGGGGTGCCAGAGCCAAGGAGAGGGCCACGATCCCCACGTCCGCGTTTCCCGACTGCACTAGCTGCAGGGCCGAGCCCACGTTCTCGCCGTACACCAGCTTCCCACGCACCTGGTCGTAGATCCCCGAGCGGACCAGGGCCTGCCGGGCGGCTTCCCCGTAGGGTGCGTGCTCGGGGTTGGCGATGGCCACGTAGCGCACCCGGGAATCCAGGAGGAGGGCTAGCCCCTGCTCCACCGGCAACACGCTCTCCCGGCGCACCCACAACACGATGCGGCCCACCGCGTACAGCTGCACGGAGTCCGGCACCACCAAGCCCCGCTCTGCCAGCCGCAACACGAAGACCTCGTTGGCGGAGAACAGCAGGTCGAAGGGCGCGCCGTGCTCCACCTGGGAGGCCAGCTGGCCCGAAGAGCCGAAGGAAAAGGTTACGGGCACTCCCGCAACTCTACGGAAGGCGTCTCCCATTTCCTCGAAGGCGTACCGCAGGTCCGCGGCCGCCGCCACCAGAAGCCCCTGCCCGACTGGGCCGGAGGAAGCGGGGCCGGACAGCAGGACCGCCAGGGCTAGGCTCAAGCCCACCGCCCTAACCACGGCCAACCTCGCCCGGCACCGCTCGCACGGTGCCCGCGGGCCCGAGGTCGTACCCGCCGATGGCCAGCAGCTCCTGGCGGAACCGTCTCCCCGTCACCACGTCCAGGAACCTCTGAACCGGTTCCGCGTCCACCAGGTCCTGGGGCACCACGAGGTCGTAGCGCTCGTCGGCGATGGGCAAAAAGTCCAGGCCGTACCACCGCGCCACGGGCAGCACCCCGGGCCCCGCGTCGGCAAGCCCGCCCGCCACGGCCTCCGCCACGGACAAGTGGCT
>BEII01000369.1 GCA_002898935.1 bacterium HR32 | reverse complement strand
AAGGTGACCAGGAAGTCCAGGCGCGCGGAGGTGAGGAGGTCCAGGTCCGCCTCGGCCGGGTAGCTGTCCTCGTGGTCGTACACCAGGACCAGCCGCAGGCCACAGGGCCGGCCGTCTCGGCGGCGCTGCAACGTGCCCTCCAGCCCTGGCCAGTTGCGGCCGAACAGCACGTGCGCCACGGTCCCGTGCCGGGAGACCAGTGCGCCCACCTCTCGGCGGCTGAGGTGAGCCAAGGCAGCGAGCCGGCGGGCCAGCTCCGGGTCGCACGCAGCCTCGGGGGAGAACGACTCCTCGCGCAGCGCCCGCGCGGCCTCACGGGCGGCCTTGGACAGACGGTGTGTGTTCCCGACCAGGAACCCGAGCCTCAACCCCTCACCGCAACCGGCGCAGCCGGTCCACAGCCTCGCGCAGCCGCGGCTCCGCCGTGGTGAACGACAGGCGCACGTACCGGTCGCCCACGCTCCCGTAGCCCACGCCCGGCGTCACCACGACCGCCGCACGGTCCAGCACGTGCTGCGCGAAGCGCACGGAGTCGAAGCCATCCGGTACTTCCACCCACAGGTAGAAGGTGGCGCGGGGCCGGGCCAGCTTCCAACCCGCTGCCTGCAAGGCGTCCACCACCAGGTCGCGCCGCGCCTGGAACGCCCGCACGCGCTCCCGCACCGGCTCCTCCGGGCCGCGCAGCGCAGCTTCCCCGGCCCGTTGGACCGCCACGAAGGCGCCGCTGTCCAGGTTGGTCTTCAGCTTCGCCAGGGCGCCCACCACGTCCGCGTTGCCGCACACCCAGCCGAGCCGCCACCCCGTCATGCAGTACGTCTTCGACAGGGAGTGGAACTCCACCGCCACCTCCAGCGCGCCCGGCGCCTGCAGGAACGACGGCGGCCGGTAGCCGTCGTAGGCAATCTCCGAGTACGAGTTGTCGTGTACCACCACGATCCCGAACTCCCGCGCGAACCGCACCACCTCTTCGAAGAACCCCGCGTCGGCGGTGGCTGCGGTGGGGTTGTTGGGGTAGTTCAGGAACAGCAGCTTGGCGCGGCGCGCCACGTCGGTCGGCACCTCGCTCAGGTCCGGCAGGAATCCCGCCTCCGGCCGGAGCCGCACGTCGTGGGGCACGCCGTCCGCCAGCAAGGTGGCCACGCGGTACACCGGGTAGCCGGGGTCCGGCACCAGGGCCACGTCCCACGGGTCCAGCAGCGCCCACGGCAGGTGGGCCAAGCCCTCCTTGGACCCGATGAGGGCCAACACCTGGGCCTGCGGGTCCAGGCGGACGCCGAACCGCCGCGCGTACCACGCCGCCACCGCCGCCCGGAAGCCCGCCGTGCCCGCGTACGGCGGGTAGCGGTGCGTGGCGGGGTCCTCTGCGGCCTGGTGCAGCGCCTGGACCACGTGCTCCGGAGTGGGGAGGTCCGGGTCACCCACCGCCAGGCTGATGACGTCCACCCCGCGGCGCTGCAGCTCCTCCGTGCGGCGGTCCAGGTCCGCGAACAGGTACGCGGGGACCCTCGCGAGTCTGGCGGACTCGAGCGTGCGTGTGCGCTGTGCCATGTGCCCTCCTCGCTCGGTTGTAGCCCCGCAGATAGGATAGCCCACCACGGCTCCCGCCGCGCTAAGCGCCCGCGTGAGTCCGCACCCCCTCCAGGATCCGCTCCGCCACCTCCTCCGGGGGCAAGTCGTCCACGTCCAGCCACCGCACCCGCGGGTCGGCCCGGAACCACGTCCACTGCCGTTTCGCGTAACGCCGCGTGTTGCGCTCCAGGGTGCGTACCGCCTCGTCCAGGGAGACCTCGCCGCGCACGTACGGCACGAGCTCCTTGTACCCCAGGCCCTGCAGGCTCGGCCGCGAGGGGTCCACCCCCCGCTCCAGCAAGGAGCGCACCTCGTCCACGAGGCCGGCCCGCAGCTGCTCCTGGATGCGCCTACGGATCCGCTCGTAGAGCCGGGCGCGGTCGAGGTCCAGCCCCACCTGCACCGCGGCCTCGCCAGGCCCGCGCCGGGCGACCTCGCTGAGCCGGCGGCCCGTGCGGGACACCACCTCCAGGGCGCGGATGACCCGGCGCAGGTTCGCGGGCGGGATGCGGGCCGCGGCTTCCGGGTCGAGTTCCTGAAGGCGGTGGTACAGGGTCCCGGGCCGCTGCCGCTCCTCCTCCTCCCACGCGCGGCGCGCCTGCCAGTCCGGCGGCACCTGGGGGAGGACGAGCCCGTCCACCACCGCCCGCACGTACAGCCCGGTCCCGCCGACCAGCAGGGGCACCCGGCCGCGGCTGCGGATGTCCGCGATGGCCGCCCGCGTGAGCCGCTGGAAGTCCCACACGGTGAAGACCTCGTCCGGGTCCGCCACGTCCAGGAGGTGGTGGGGCACCCGGGCCCGCATGCTGGGAGTGGCCTTGGCCGTCCCCACGTCCATGCCGCGGTACACGGTGCGGGAGTCGGCACACACGATCTCCCCACCCACCCGCAGGGCCAGCTCCACCGCCGCGGCGGACTTCCCCACCGCGGTGGGGCCCACCAGCACCAGCAAGGGCAGCCGCGAACCAGGAGTCGGGTCCATGCTCCGAGAACACCCTACAGCAATGGACACCCCCATGATGCGTCAGTACCAGGCCCTGAAGCGGG
>BEII01000368.1 GCA_002898935.1 bacterium HR32 | reverse complement strand
CACCAGGACCGCGCCCAAGCCTTCGATCCCCAGCGCGGCGGCAAGCGTCAGTTCCTGGTTGCGACCGCCGCGGCCCCGGCCCCGCACCGTCACCGTGGTCTCTCAACCGAGCAACACGCACGCCGGCTTCGGCAAGGGTCGGTCCCGCTGCACCTCCTCCCGTGCGACCGCCGCCACCACACGGCCCACTTCCCGCGCCTCGCCCTCGAGCGAAACCGTGAGCACCGCGACTCGGTAGCCCAGCCGCTCCGCCTCCTCGCGTGCCGCCTCCACCGCGTGGGCCACGCTCGCCACCACGTGTAGCGTCACGCGTTCGAACACCGGATCGCCGGGTTTCGGGGTCTCCGGGAGTTGGCCCACGGCGCCGCGCCGCAAGTGTTCCCGTACGCGCGCGGGCACGCGTTCGAGGAGCCCGTACCGCTCCAGGACGGCGAGGGCGTCCGCGTACGTGGTCGGGTCGGGGCTGAGCGGCCCGGAGGCGATGGAGTCCAGCCGGTCGCCTACCACGTCGCTCATCACGAGGGCGATCACCCGCGCCTGGTACGCGACGCGTGCGAGCCGTCCGCCCTTGAGCCCGGACAGGTGCTTGCGCACTGCGTTCACCTCGACGATGGTGGCACCGCTTCGCAGCAGCAGGTCGGTCGTGGACACCTTGTCCTGCAACGTCAAGTCCTCGGCGGGCAGGGGCAGGAGCGCGGACCCGCCGCCCGAGATCAGGCACAGTACGAGGTCCCGCTCCCCCGCGTCCCGAAGCAGCTGGACCACCCGACGCGCTGCGGCCTCCCCTTCGGGCCCGGGCAGAGGGTGGGACGCCTCGGTCACCTCCAGGCGCTCGAGCCTCTCGGCACTCCCGTGCGGCGCGACCACGAGGCCCCCGGAGATCCACTCGCCGAGGCACTTCTCGACCGAGCGGGCCATGGCCACCGAGGCCTTCCCGAACGCAACCACCCAGATGCGCTCGACTTCGTGCAACGCCAGGTCCTCGGCGCCGACGCGGAGCGTGTCGCCACACAGCGACAGGTGACGGGCGACCGCGGCCTCCGGGTCCACGGCCCGCAGCGCAGCCCGAAAGATCGCTAGGGCGTGCTGGCGCAGTCCCAACGCCTCGGCGTTCACCTCACTTGGTCCTGGCAGGAGGGCACCCGGCCAGGTACTCTCGACAGCCACGAAGGCCCCTTCCGTGCGGCCTTCCGGGACCCGCACCTAGCCGCGGTCCCAGGCGGCCAACAGCCTCGGCTTTTCCTCTTCGAAGGCTTCTGCCTGACACTCCACAAGCGCCTCCACACCGCGGCTATCCAGCGCTTCGGCGTGGTGCGCGAAGGCCGCCACCCTCCCGAAGTACAGGGGCACGAGTGCGGCCAGCACCGCGTCCGGGTCCATGTCCTCCCGGTGGAAGGCGACGGCGAAGTCGTACACCCCGCGCGCCCACACTCTCTCGGTCAGCTCTCCGGCAGGTCCCACTTCTCGCGCACGCACCAGGCGCTCGTACACGTCTGGACCCAGGACCCTCTGCCACATCGCCCCGTGCGCCTCAAACCCTTCCCCGAACCTCTGGAGTAACGACGGCACCGTGATGTGCACGGGCTCGGGTTCGCCCTCCACCGGATCTCCCACCTCTGGCGTCGGTTGGCTTCCCCGCACCTGTCTCCACCGCGACGGGTACACCGCGAGCAGGGAGAACAGCGTCCCCACCACCTGTTGGAACATGGGTCCGAGGCTCGCCGCCGGATCCTTGGCGTCGTGCACCTTGGGCCCCAGGCGCGCCTGGGCCACCCGCAGTCCCTCGCAGATGGCCGTGGTGGTCATCCAGATGTCGATCCCGAAGCGCGCCACGTCGCTCTCCCACACGGGTTTCGGCAGCAATCGAGCCACCGCGGCGGCCGAAAGCCCGAAGTCGCCCCCGATGGGCTGGCGCACCCGAAGCCCGTACAGCGCCCGCGTCATGGGGTAGGCGAGGGTGTTGGTGATGGTGCCGTCGTACTTGTGCCGCAGGTACAGGGGCGTCACGTAGTCCGCCTGTCCAGCCAGCACCGGGCCCGCGAGTCGCTCTACCCACCACGGCGCCACGGATCGCAGGTCGGCGTCCAAGGTCACACAGGCCCGCGCACCGAGGATCTGGGTGGCCTCCAGCACAGCCCGCACCGCGCTGCCCTTGCCCGGAATCCCCTGGTACGGTGTACAGAGCACGGCCACGCCCGCTGGAACCGGTACGCTCGCCGCGGCTTCCGGAGTGCCGTCCGTAGAGCCACCGTCCGCGTTTACAACCACCGTCCGTACGCCCAGGAACCGCCGTGCGCCCTCCGCGGCCTGCTGGACCACGTACCCGATAGTGGCCGCGTTGTGGAAGCTCGGGATGCCCACCACCAGGTCCGCCCCCCGTAGCGCCCGCAGCTCCCGGCGCGTCTCAGCAGGAAGTGCGCTCAAGACGCCCCTCCGTCCCAAGGCAAGGCGACCCGCGCCCCCTGGTTCGGCCGGATGACCTGGACTCTTGCCACGATGCCGCGCCGGACCAGGGCCCCGGCCACCGTGTCCCGCGCCAGAGGTGCCAGGTTGTTCACCTCGCTCACGTGCAGCAGGACGAAGTGCTGCGGCCTGCCGGCGTGAAGCCGAACCGCTGCGGAGGCGGCGCCGTCGTTGCTCAGGTGGCCCGCGCGGCT
>BEII01000367.1 GCA_002898935.1 bacterium HR32 | reverse complement strand
CCTGCGACGACATCCGGCGGGCGCGGGAGCGAGCGCGGTAGATCGTGGACGCCGGCGCGGTCACGGGCCAGCTCCTGGTGGGCCTGAGCCGGGCCATGATCCTGTTCGTGGTCTCGGCCGGGCTCACCTTCGTCCTCGGTGTGCTGCGGGTACCCAACATCTTCCACGGATCCCTGTACATGATCGGCGCCTTCGTGGCGTGGACCGTGGCGGAAGCGTTCGCCGGCCATCCCGCGGGGCTTTGGGCCGGGCTCGCCGTGGCGCCCGTCGCCACCGCCGCCGTAGGCCTGCTGGTCGAGCGGCTGTTGCTGGCACGCCTGTACCACCGCGAGCACCTCATGCTCATCCTGTTCACCTTCGGGGTCATGCTGGTGCTGAACGACCTGGTCAAGATGGTGTGGGGGCCCACCTACCGGTCCCTCGTGCCCCCGCCGTCCCTGCAGGGCGCGGTGAGCGTGCTGGGGGTCGCCCTCCCGCGGTTCAACCTGGTGCTGCTGGCTGCCGGCCCGGTGGTGGCGGTGGCCCTGTGGCTGTTTGCCCACCGCACCCGGGTGGGTAAGCTGGCCCGCGCCGCGGCCACGGACCGGGACATGGTGGACGTCCTGGGCGTGGACGTGAGCCGCGTGTTCGCCCTGGCCTTCGCGGTCGGCTGCTTCCTCGCAGGCCTGGGCGGCGCGCTGGTGGCGCCCACCACGAGCATCACCCTCGGCATGGACCACACCCTGCTCGTGGAGAGCTTCCTCATCGTGATCGTGGGCGGGCTCGGGAACCTCTGGGGTGCCCTGGCCGGTTCGTTGCTGTTCGGCCTCACCCAGTCGCTCGGGCTGCTGGTGTGGCCGCAGTTCGCCATCGCCTTCCCCTACGCGGTGACCGCGGCGGTGCTGCTGGTGCGTCCCACGGGGCTGATGCGGTCCGCATGGTAAGCGCTCGCGCCGCGGTTGTGGTGCTGGCCGCCGTCCTGGTGGCGGCGCCCGCGTGGCTGCCGCCCTTCTACGTGTACCTGGCCGCCCTGTGCCTGGTGACCGGCCTGCTGGCCATGAGCCTGAACCTGGTCTTGGGCTACGGCGGGCTGTACCAGTTCCACCACGCGGTCTTCTACGGCATCGGCGCGTACACGGCCGCGGTCGGGATCACCCGTTTGGACTGGCCCGCGTGGCTCGCGCTCGGAGCCGGCCCGGTGGCGGCAGCCGCCGCGGGCCTGGTGATCGGCTTCTTCTGCGTCCGGCTGTCGCGGCTGTACTTCGGCATGCTGCAGCTCTCTCTGGGCTCCTTCGTGTGGATCGTGGCGCTCCGGTGGTACCCGGTGACCGGAGGGGACAACGGGATCCACGGGATCCCCCTGCCCGCGGTGCTGCAGACCCTGGGTGGCGCGTACGCGTGCGTGCTGGTCACCGTGGCGAGCTGCCTGGCGGCGCTTTGGTTCGTCGTGCGCTCGCCCTTCGGTCTCACGCTGCAGGCCATCCGGGACAACCCCCAGCGGGCCCAGGTGATGGGCGTGGACGTCCGTCGCCACCAGCTCGCCGCCATGGTGCTGGCCGCGTTCTTCGCAGGGGTGGCCGGCGTTCTGTACGTGGTGCTCGAGCGGTCCGTCTTCCCCAACATGCTGTTCTGGGTCCTGTCCCTGGAAGTTCTGGTCATGTGCCTGCTGGGCGGGTGGTTCACCTTCTCCGGCCCGTTGGTGGGTGCGGCGCTGGTGGTGGCCTTGCGGACTCTCGTGGGCCGGCACACGGAGTACTGGACCCTGGTGTTGGGCCTGCTGTTAATCCTGCTGATCTTCTTCCTCCCGGAGGGCATCATGGGCGAGGTGGGCCGGCGCCTGCGCCCGCGGCCCGCGCGGGAAGCGGCCCGGGCCCCGCGGGCCGGAGGGCTCCATGCCTGAGCTCCTCCGTGTGGAGGACCTGCACCGGGCCTTCGACGGGTTCCCCGCGGTGCGCGGCGCGTCCCTACAGGTGGAGGCGGGCCAGATCGTGGCCGTGATCGGGCCCAACGGCGCGGGCAAGACCACGCTGTTCAACTGTGTGACGGGGTTCTACCGGCCCGACGAGGGCGAGATCTGGTTCTCGGGGCACCGCATCGACGGCCTCAGACCCGACGAGATCGCGCACCTGGGAGTGGCGCGCACGTACCAGAACATCCGGTTGTTCGCCAACATGACGGCTCTGGAGAACGTGCTGGTGGGGCTGCACCGGCACCTGCACTCCACCTGGGTGGGAGCCGTGCTCGCCAGCCCCGGCGTGCGCCGGGAGGAGCGGTGGGCCCACGCAGAGGCCCGCAGGCTGCTGGAGTTCGTGGGCCTGGGCGGGCGCGGGGACCTCCTGGCCCGCAACCTCCCGTACGGAGAGCAGCGCAAGCTGGAGCTGGCCCGGGCTCTGGCCACCCGCCCCCGGCTGCTCCTGCTGGACGAGCCCACCGCGGGCATGAACCCTGCCGAGACCCAGGAGATGATCCAGTTCATCCGCAGGCTGCGGGACGAGCTGGGGATCACGGTACTCCTCATCGAGCACAACATGCGGGTGGTCATGACCATCTCGGACCGTGTCACCGTCCTCGACTACGGGGAGAAGATCTCGGAGGGCACGCCCGCGGAGGTGCAGAACGACCCCCGGGTGATCGAGGCGTACCTGGGCACCCGGAAGGTCCGGGCGGAGGCGCTGGGCTAAGGGCA
>BEII01000366.1 GCA_002898935.1 bacterium HR32 | reverse complement strand
GGAACTAGCCTCGCCCTGCGGGAACACCGTGATCCCCGCCACCATCATCTCGGATCCGCACAGCTCCGCGTCAACCGTTCGAAAGACCTTCCGTCGGAACCCCTCGTGGTCCAGGCCGATCCAGTACGGCCTCCCCTCGCGGTACGGATGGATAACCTTTACGCCTTCCGTTCTCACGTCCGCTCCCTCCTCCTACAGCCCGATCGCGAGAGTCTTCACCTCGGTGTATTCAAGCAACCCCTCTAGCCCGAGCTCCCGCCCCACGCCGCTGTGCTTCATCCCTCCGAACGGCGCCTCGATATACGTTACGGGAACGCTGTTGATGCTTACGATCCCCACCCGCAGCGCCCCCGCCACCCGCATCGCTCTGCTGACGTCCCTCGTCCACACAGTTCCCGCCAGCCCGTAGCGGGTGTCGTTGGCCACCGCGATTGCCTCCCCCTCGTCCCGGAAACGCATCACGCACACCACCGGCCCGAAGACCTCCTCCTGCGCCACCCGCATGTCGTTCCGCACGCCCGCAAGGGCCGTGGGCATCAGGTAGTACCCACGCCGGAGCGCCGGCTCCCCCGGTGGCCCGCCACCGCACAGCAACTGCGCTCCCTGATCCAACGCCTCCGCCACGTAACCGAGAATCTCCTGCCGGCGACTCTCCGAGATCACCGGGCCCACGTCCGTGCGCTCGTCCAGTGGGTGGCCTACCCGCAGCCGCCCCGTGGCCTCCACGAAGGCAGCCACGAACTCGTCGTACACGGCGTCCTCCACCAGGAGCCGCGACCTCGCCGTGCACCTTTGACCCGCGTGAGAGTACACGGCCCAGGCGGAACCCTCGGCCGCCCGTTCCAGGTCCGCGTCCGCGAACACCAGGTTCGGAGACTTCCCGCCGAGCTCCAACGTGACCCGCTTCACCCCGGCGGCGGCCGCTGCCATGACCGCTTGCCCGGTCTCGTCGTCTCCCGTGAACGCCACCCGGTCCACCCCCGGATGCCGCACGAGCGCCATCCCCACGCTGGGCCCCGGCCCGGACACCACGTTCACCACACCCTCCGGGAGGCCCGCCTCCAAACACAGCCGCCCCAGCCAGATCGCTGTCACCGGGGTGGCGCTCGCCGGTTTCAGGACCACAGTGTTGCCTGCCGCCAGGGCGGGTGCCGTTTTGTACGCTGCCATGATGAACGGGCTGTTCCACGGCAGGATCCCCGCGCAGACTCCTACGGGCTCTCGGACCGTCACCAGGAACACGCCGTCCACCGGCGGCGCCGTCCGCCCCCAGATCTTCTCCGCCAGGCCCGCGTAGTACGCGAAGCAGGCCGCCGCCTTCCGGACCTGAGCCCGCGCATCCCGGATGGGTTTGCCGCAGTTCAGCGCCTCGAGCCGCGCAATCTCTTCCTCGCGCGCTTCGATTCGCTCCGCCACCGCGAGAAGCAGTCTCGCGCGTTCCCGCCCACTCCGTCGGGCCCACCCACGCCGTTCGAACGCCTGGCGCGCGGCCCGGACGGCCCGCTCAACGTCAGCCTCGTCCGCTCGCGCCGCCAGCGCCAGCACCTCGCCGTCGGCCGGACTCCGTACCTCCGTCCACCCTCCACCTCCCTCCACCTCCGCACCGCCCACGATGAGCCCGTACCGGTCCGGCTTCCGGTCGCTTCCGTCCCGCACGGTCTCCCGCGGAACTCCCGTCGGTCCGCTCACCACGTCAGCAACACCCTCCCAGCGGTCACGCCGCCTGCCGCCAGCTCCTGCAACGCACGGTTGGCTTCCTCCGCGGGCCGCCTCTCCCATGGCCAGTCCGGTAGCTCTGCCAGCAGATTCACCGCCGCGTTGAAGACCCGCCTGGTGTACGTGTAGCTCCCCTCCACAGCGACCTCCTCCACCACCACGCGGCTGAGCCACACGGGGACTTCGGCCTCGCCCAGCCCCACCACGACCACTTTCCCGGCGGGCGCGCACCGCTCCACCGAAGTTCTGAGGCTGCGGGACGTGCCCACCGTGTCCAGGACCACCTCGAACTCACCGGCGACCTCGCCTGCCACCTCGGCCACAGACAGGCCCTCCAGCCACCTCCGGCGCAGGGCGCTCACCTCCAGAATCGTCACCGTGGCGCCCGACCGCCGCAGCACCCAGCTGGCCAGCGCACCGATCCCGCCACCCCCCAACACCAGCACGCGCCGACCGCAAACGTCCCCGGCCCGCCCCACCGCGTGAATCGCCACCGCCAGTGGCTCCGCCAACGCGCCCTTCCACGGCTCCACTCCGTCGGGGAGGGGAACCAGCTGCTCCTCCGGGACACGGAGGTACTCTGCGAACCCTCCGGGGAGGTGAAAGCCCACGTGACGACGGTTCCGGCAAAGGTTCTCGCGGCCCAGCCGGCACAAACCGCACCCGCCGCAGCTCAGGATCGGGTTCACGGCGACCGCCCGCCCGGCGAGCCTCCCCTGCTCCGCGACACCTCCGACCTCGTGGCCCAAGATGAGCGGCGGCTGCCACCGCTGGCGCATGATGGGTTTGCCGAGGTAGACACCCACATCGCTGCCGCAAATTCCACACGACGCCACCCGGACGCCGGCACCCTCTACCGGGCTCCGGTCAACTTCCCGCATCTCCAGCCGCCCGAAACCCTCCAACACGAGCGCCCTCACCGTTCCGCCTCCACCGCGCCCGCAGCGCCC
>BEII01000365.1 GCA_002898935.1 bacterium HR32 | reverse complement strand
ACGTCGAACAGGATGAACAGCATGGCCACCAGGTAGTACCGGATGGGGACCCGCTCCCGCGCGGACCCCACGGGCCACACGCCGGATTCATACGGCATCAGCTTGTCCGGCGTGGGGTGCCGCCCGCCCAGCCACACGTGCACCCTGAGGAGCCCCAAGGCCACCGCCAGGGACACCCCGAAGTGCACCAGCACCGGCACGTACTCGGCCACGCTGCCTCTCCGCAGCCCACACAAAAGACCGGGTGCTGCGGGCCGCTTCTCCGCAGCAGCCCGCCGCGAGCCCGGCTACGCCTCCATGATGGCAGACCCCGAAGGTGGGTTCAACTGCGAACGCGGAACTTCCGCCGCCCGGAGGCCGCGCGGAGCTCGCCCACGGCCTCCCGGACCATTTCCACCGCGGCGTCCACCTCCTGCTCGGTGGTCCAGCGTCCCAGGGTGAACCGCACCGCGCCCTCGACCTGCTCCCGCGGCAGCCCCATGGCCGCCAGCACGTGGGAGGGCTCCAGGCTGCCCGCGGTGCACGCCGACCCGCTGCTGGCGGCAAGGCCCCGCAGATCCAAGCTCAGCAGCAGGGCCTCGCTGCTCACGCCCTCGAAGGAGACGTTGGCGTTGTTGGGAAGCCGGGCCGTGGGGTGGCCGTTCAGGACCGCGCCCTCGATGGCCAGCAGGCCGGCCAGGAGTCGGTCCCGGAGCGCGCCCACGCGTGCCTGCTCGGCCTCCCGCTCCGCCAGGGCCAGTTCCACCGCGCGCGCGAAGCCCACGATGCCGGGCACGTTCTCGGTGCCCGCCCGCCGGCCGCGCTCGTGCGCCCCTCCCCGCAGCAGCGGCTCGATCCGGGTGCCTCGGCGCACGTACAGGAGCCCCACGCCCTTCGGTCCGTACCGCTTGTGCGCGGAGGCGGATAGCAAGTCTACCCCGAGGGCGTCCACGTCCACGGGGAGCGCCCCAAAGGTCTGGGTGGCGTCCGTGTGGACCAGGACGCCCCGCTCCCGGGCGATGCGGGCCACCTCGGCCACGGGCTGCAATGTGCCCACTTCGTTGTTCGCGTGCATCACGGACAGGAGTACGGTGTCGTCCCGCAGGGCACGCCGCACGTCGTCGGGGTCAACCTGTCCGAACCGGTCCACGGGCAGGAGGGTGACCGCAAAGCCCCGGGACGCCAAAAAGCGCGCCGGCTCCAGCACCGCCTTGTGCTCCACCGAGGACACCACCACGTGGCGGCCGCGCGCCTCACACGCTAGCGCCGTACCCACCAGGGCCCAGTTGTCGGACTCCGTGGCGCCGCTGGTGAACACCACCTCAGACGGCTGGCACCCCAGGGCCTGGGCCAGCACCCTGCGCGCGCGGTCTACGGCGGCCCGCGCCTCCTGGCCGAAGACGTGCAGGCTACTCGCGTTCCCGAACACCTCCCCGAAGTACGGGCGCATGGCGTCCAGCACCCGGGGGTCAGTCGGCGTGGTGGCCGCGTAGTCCAAGTAGATCCGCACGCTCTCATTGTACGGCGGGCGCCCTGCTCACGCTCAAAGAGAAGAGCGGGCGCCCTGCGGGCACCCGCTCCCCGGCCTCCGGAACGTCCGAGCCGAGCCGTTCCGGGCAGGCCGAAAACTCTACTCCTCCCCCTCCTCCCCGGCCCTCGGCCGCGCGACCGGGATTACGAACCGGGCGCCGCTCCTCCCCGGGCTCCGTCCCGGCCGGCCCCAGAGCCTCCGCTCCCACCCGAGGAAGCGGGGCCAGCCTTCCTGGATCGCCGCCCTGGCCTGCAGGGGCGAGAGCTTCTCGTGCTCCATCAGGTGGCGCAACAGCTGGATCTGCTCGATGTCGCGCCAGGAGTACATGCGCCTGCGCTTGCGGCCGACCCGCACAGGCGCCACGAGCCCCTGCTCCTCCCACCTCCGCAGGACATGAGGCCGCAGGCCTGTGAGCACGGACACGACACCGATCGGGAACAGCTCCGAGGGACTGGGCATGTCCAGCTCCAGAGGTCCGAAGGAGGTTCGCCCCAAGTATACCAGGGGTAGGACCCCGTCAACACGGTACGTCCGTTCGCGAAAGCGAACCTATGTACGCTGTTTCGAGGCCCCGAAGTCCGACCCTCGGGCCTCCGGCTGCGGCAGGGGGACTTCGGACCGCCGCCGGCGCGCGAACACGCAGCGGGTCCGGTATCCAGCAGCCCAAGCCTCGGCTTCAGCCCGCGGGAACCCGAACCCCACGTGCTCGGCCAGGTGCGCGTCCGAGCTGATGACGACGGGCACCCCGTAGCGTCGGAGGGTCCTGAGGAAGGCCGGTGCGGGATACAGTTCGGCCACCGGCTTGCGCCAGCCCGCGGTGTTCACTTCCGCGCAGACCCCAAAGCGGGCCATGGCCTCGGCCGCCCGCTCGTACCAGGGCTGGGGGTCACGGCGGGACCGGTGTCCAAAGACCTTGACCACGTCGGGGTGCGCCAGCACGTCGAACAGGCCTGTGGCCGCAGCGTCGCACAACAGTCGGAAGTACTCCTCGTACACCTCGTCCACAGCCCGCTCGCCCCACCCGTGGGCCTGCTCAGGGATGTCGAAGCCCCACCAGCCGCCCCCCCGCCGGGGCAACCAGTGAACCCCCCCCAACACCAGGGCCCAGCCGTAGGCCTTCACCCACCGCCCCAGCTCCGCTGCCCGGCCTGGACAGTAGTCCCACTCCAGCCCGC
>BEII01000364.1 GCA_002898935.1 bacterium HR32 | reverse complement strand
GTGGAGGAAGGGGTGGACCTTCTGGTGGTGGACGTGGCGCACGGGCACGCGGAGGCGGTGCTGCGGGCGGTCCGGACCCTGCGCCGGCGCTTCCCCTCCGTGCCTATCGTGGCCGGCAACGTGGCCACCGCGGAGGGGACCCTGGACCTCATCGAGGCCGGCGCGGACGCGGTGAAGGTGGGCGTGGGCCCGGGGTCCACCTGCACCACCCGGGTGGTGACGGGGGCGGGGGTGCCGCAGCTGTCGGCCATTTTAGAGTGCGCCCGGGCCGCCCGGGAGCGGGGCGTGCCCATCATCGCGGACGGCGGGATCCGGAGCTCGGGGGACATCACCAAGGCCCTGGCCGCGGGCGCCAGCGCAGTGATGCTGGGGAACCTCCTGGCGGGTACGGAGGAAAGCCCGGGAGCCACCCTGATCCGGAACGGGCGCCAGTACAAGACGTACCGGGGCATGGCCAGCGTGTGGGCCACCGCCCGGCGCCGGTCCCTGGACAGCCCCGTGGAGGAGGAAGAGATCGGGCAGATCGTGGCGGAGGGCGTCGAGGCCCTGGTGCCCTACCGGGGCAAGGTGGCAGACGTCCTGCGGCAGCTGGTGGGCGGCCTGCGGAGCGGGATGAGCTACTGCGGGGCCCGTACCATCCCAGAACTGTGGGAGAAGGCGCGGTTCGTCCGCATCACCCCCGCGGGGCTGCGGGAGAGCCTACCCCACGACGTGGAGCTCCTCTAAGACCACCCCAAAAATCGCTGCGCGATTTTTGGGGACCCCGGTCTCCCTCCGCTGGACGCGTTTTTTCCCGGACACGCTCATAGGTCCTGCCGGCGCGGGCGTGGCACGCGTCTTGCATACACGCTCCCGCGATGCCGGCAAGCGGACCCCGTGAGGACCCCGGGGAGGTCCGGAGGCAGAAGCTCCGGGCCCGCGGGATCCTGGTGTCCGCTTTGGGCTACGCCACCGGCCTCGGGGTCGTGGTCCTGGCGGGACGCTTGTGGGGCTCCCCGGTCCCGCCGAGCACCCTGGTGGAGCTGGGGACGGCCACCGTCGCCGCGGTGGGAGCCCTGTACCTCATGGCCGTCACCGGGGCCACCCGCTGGGTGAAGGGGTGGGACCCGCACTTCGTGTACCTGCCGATGCTGGTGACGGTGGGGCTTCTGGCCCTGTACATGCGGGCGTCGCCCGAGACCCGGTGGATCCTGGTGCACGGGTGGGTAGCCTCCCTGGCCTTGGTGGCAGGGTTCGCGGCCTTCTGGCCCCTGGTGGGCCTTTCCGCCCTGTGGCTCGCCACGTACCTGTGGGTGGCCAAGAACAGCCCGGGCTTTTACCTGCGCCAGGAGCTGGTGGTGGTCTTCGCGGTGGCCTTCGCCTCCGTGATGTGCAGCCTGGCCTCCGAACGGTTCCGCAGACAGCGGGAGGAGGTCAAAAAGCTCGCCCGGCAGCTGGAGGACGCCAACCGCCGGCTGGCGGAACTGGCCCTGCGGGACCCCCTCACGGACGCCCACAACCGCAGGTTCCTGGAGGAGTTCTTGCAGCACGAGGTCGGCCGGGCCGAGCGGACGGGCTGGCCCCTGGTGGTGGCCATGGTGGACCTGGACGACTTCAAGGTGTACAACGACACCCAGGGCCACCTGGCGGGGGACGAGGTCCTGCGCCGGGTGGCCCAGGCCATGCGGTCCTGCGTCCGGCGCAGCGACCTCGTGGCCCGGTACGGCGGAGAGGAGTTCACCGTGGTGTTGGTGGAAACCCAGCCCGAGGACGGCGCCCGGGTACTGGAGCGCATCCGCAGCTGCGTGGCCTCCCTCCCCATGCCCGGCGCGGAGGTTCTGCCGTGGGGTGCCGTCACCGTGAGCGTGGGCGCTGCCTGCTACCCGCAGGACGGGTCCACGGCCCACGAGCTGCTGCGCCGTGCGGACGACGCCCTGTACCGTGCCAAGTCCAAGGGCAAGAACCGGGTAGAGTTTGCCCGGCCCCTGGCCTCCGGAGGTCCCTCAGGGATCCCCCAGGTAAGCTTTGGGAGGGTGTCCCGAGATTAGTTGATTTCCTGCAGCGCTCCGGTGGGTACATTACGCTGGCCTCCGGTCAGATTCCTGCCTCGTGGCTCTCCGCAAGGCAGCTCGTAGCTGCCGGAGAGCCCGATACCCTCGCACACGGCGCAGCCTGGGCTCTGTGTCCAGAAGCACCGCAGCGAGCCAACGCCGCTTCTGGTCGCTGCGGGTCCAGCGGGACACCCGGCGCACCCGCTGCTCTACTTGGGACAGGATGGACTCCAGGCAGTTGGTGGTCCCCAGGCTGCCGCCCAAGGCCTCCGCCACCCCCAGCCGGTGCAAGGTCAACGTCTCCTCCAGCCCCTCCGCCAGGCTGCGGGCGGCGTCCTCGTTCACCCGCTTCAGCTCCTGGTGCAACCGCCGGAGCTCCGCCCACGCCGCCTCGTACGTAGGCAGCCTCCACGCGCGCTGCAGCTTGGCCCTCCACACGTCCTGCTGCGCCTTCGGTAGGTAGCTCACCACGTTCTCCCGCTTGTGCCAGATGCAGCGCTGCACCACGGCTTGCGCCCCCAACACCTCCCGGACCGCCCGGCTCAACCCCTTGCTCCCGTCCACCACCACCAGCAGCCCCTCCTCCACCCGCAGCCCCCGCTCCACCAAGCCCCGCAGGAAGCCAGCACAGGCGACCGCGTTCTCCGTACCCGTC
>BEII01000363.1 GCA_002898935.1 bacterium HR32 | reverse complement strand
GGATCCCCTCGGCGGCTCGTACTACGTGGAGTGGCTGACGGACCGCATCGAGCGGGAGGCGCGCGCGTACCTGGCCCGCGTCGACGCGCAGGGTGGGATGCTTCGGGCCGTCGAGACGGGCTGGGTGCAGCGGGAGATCGCGGAGGCCGCCTACCGCGAGCAGCTGCGGGTGGAGTCCGGGGAGCAGGTGGTGGTTGGGGTCAACCGGTTCACCAGCGAAGGCCACGCACCCGTACCCATCCTCCGCGTGGACCCCCAGGTGGTGGACCGTCAGAGGCGGCGGCTCCGGGAGGTTCGTTCCTCCCGGGACGGCCGCGCGGTGGCCCGGGCCCTTCGCGAACTGGAAAGCGCGGCCCGAGGCACGGACAACCTGATGCCGTACCTGTACCGGTGCGTGCGGGCCTGCGCCACCGTGGGCGAGGTGTGCGACGTGCTCCGGGGCGTCTTCGGCGTGTACCGGCCCCCGGTGGCGGTGTAGGAGGGCATCTTGGACGTCGCGGCGCTGTCTGAACGGGTGCTGTCCGCGGACCCCACCGCGGTGGCGCGTGCCATCTCCTTGGTGGAGGACGGACACCCCGAAGCCTTCGAGCTGCTGCGCCGGCTGCACCCTCACACCGGCCGGGCGTACGTGGTCGGCCTGACGGGGCCTCCCGGCGCCGGCAAGTCCACCCTGGTGGACGCGCTAGTCCGCCGGCTGCGCTCGCGGGGCGACCGCGTCGGCGTGGTGGCGGTAGACCCCTCCAGCCCCTTCTCTGGCGGTGCTCTGCTGGGCGACCGGATCCGGCTCGCGGACCACAGCACCGACCCCGGCGTGTTCGTACGGTCCATGGCCACCCGGGGCGCCGCGGGGGGCTTGGCGGAGGCGACGGGCGACGTGGTGCGGATCCTGGACGCGATGGGATGCCACGTCGTCCTGCTGGAGACCGTGGGGGCCGGGCAGGCCGAGGTGGACGTGGTGGGTGCCGCGGACACCGTGGTGGTGGTCGCCGTGCCCGGGCTGGGAGACACGGTGCAGACCCTGAAGGCGGGCATCCTCGAGATCGCGGACGTGTTCGCCGTCAACAAGGCCGACCGGCCGGACGCGGAGCGCACCGTGGCGGAGCTGAGGGCCCTCCTGCGCTTGCTACCGGCCTCCGGCTGGGAGCCGCCCGTAGTGGCCACCGTGGCCACCACGGGGGAGGGCGTAGCCTCCCTTCTGGAGGCCGTGGAACGTCACCGGGCCTACCAGGAGACGTCCGGTCGGCTTGAGGCGCGGCGGCGGCAGCGGGTGCAGTCGGAGATCCTACGGGTCGCGGAGGCCAGGCTGAGAGCGGAGCTCCTCGCACGCTCAGGGACCAACCTGGACGAACTCGCCGCCCGCGTGGCCTCGGGCGAGTTGTCACCCAGGGAGGCCGCAGAGCGTCTGCTGGCCCGCGCGGCACTTGCCCCGTGAGCGGTCCGGTCGGTCTGGACCACGTGGCGGTGGCGGTCCACGACTTGGACGCGGCGGTGCGCCGGTACGAGTCGCTGGGGCTGCGGTGCCAGCACGTGGAGGACGTGCCCTCCGAAGGGGTCCGGGTGGCCTTCTTGCCGGCGGGCGAGGCCGCCTTGGAACTCCTCCAGCCGCTGCAGCCCGACGGCCCCGTGGCCCGCTTCCTGCAGGCGCGGGGCGAGGGGTTGCACCACGTGGCCCTGCGGGTGCCTGACCTGGACGCTGCGCTGGAGAGGGCACGTGCTGCCGGTGTGAGGGTCCTGGAGCCGGCGCCGCGCCTGGGGAGCCGCGGTAGGCGCGTGGCCTTCCTGCACCCCAAAGACACGAGCGGAGTCCTGGTCGAGCTCGTCGAAGCTGCCCGCCGCTAGACCACCGGCGAGTCTCGGGAGCTCGATCCGTCTCTGCAGAGGCCCTTCCCACAAGGCCGGCAGCGCGGGGCGACATGAAACGGCGACCTATGCCGGCTTGCATTGACCTTACTTTATCTCTTAGTATCGTGAGCGACGAAAGCGTAAATAGGACGGACTCCACCACGCTCGTCGCTCACCCCGTCCGTCACGTCCGGTCGCAGGAGGCGGTGCATGGAGGTGGCGTGCGCGCGACGGCGGCGGGCAACGGCCCTGGCCGCCACGGCGGTCCTCGCGGTGCTGGGGGTTGCTTCCGCGCAGCCTGCGGAGCCCGCGCAGGTCGAGATCGTGGACGACGGCGCAAGCCGCGTGGTGAGCTCGAGGGCGGCCACGGTGGGGGAGCTGCTGGCTGAGCACCGCGTCTTGCTGGGTCCCTACGACCTCGTGGTGCCTTCCCCCGAGACCCCTGTGCGCAGCGGGCTGCGGGTCACGGTGTTCCGCGCCATCCCGGTGCGGGTCCTCGCCGACGGAGCGGAGTGGCAGGTGCACGTGGTGGGCCGGACGGTGGCCGACGTCCTCACCCGGGCGGGTGTGACCCTGTCGCCGAAGGACAAGGTGTTCCCAGGGCTGTGGGAGGAGGTGGGTGCCGGGGACCGGGTGCGCGTGGTGCGGATCCGCGAGGAGGCGGTGGTGCGGCGGAGCACCGTGCCGTTCCCGACCGTCCGGCGCGTGGTGCGTACGTACCTGCCGCAGCCCCCCCGGGTGGTCGCAGAAGGCCGCGCGGGGCTCGTGGAGGAGGTCTACCGGGTCGTGTACGCGGACGGACGCCCGGTTTCCGAACAGCGCGTGGCCCGCCGGGTCCTGCGGCCCACCCAGC
>BEII01000362.1 GCA_002898935.1 bacterium HR32 | reverse complement strand
CGGTTTCGCCAGCTCCACCGGGCGTGTGGCACCCCCATCAAGCAGGTACGCCGCTGCCCCACGTGCAACCGCGACGTGGAGTGGGAGGAGGTCGTCCGCGGTTACGAGTACGAGAAGGGCCGCTTCGTCCCGGTCACGGACGAGGACGTCCAGAACCTGCCCCTGCCCACCTCCGGCACCCTGAACCTGTACGGCTTCGTGGAACTGCGGGAGATCGACCCCATCCACTACGAGCGCGCCTACTACCTGGCGCCGGATTCGGGCGGCGGCAAGGCCTTCAAGCTCCTCCAGGAGGCCTTGGCCGCCGCGGGTCGGGTGGGCATCGGCAAGGTCGTCCTGCGGGAGAAGGAGCACCTGGTGGCCGTCCGGCCGTACCGGGACGCTCTCGTGATGGAAGTCCTGTACTACCCGGACGAGATTCGCGCGCTCAAGGACCTCCCCGAGTACCCCATCGAGGTGAAGGTGCACCCCAACGAACGCAAGATGGCGGTCCAGCTCGTGGAGGGCATGAGCATGGAGTTCCGGCCGGAGGAGTACCGGGACGAGTACCGGGAAGCGCTCCTGCGGGTCATCCAGGCGAAGGTGGCGGGCGCTCCGCGGCCGCAGGCCGCAGCCCCACGGGAGGAGAAGGTGGTGGACCTCATGGAGGCGCTGCGCCGCAGCCTGGAGATGGCCAAGCGCGAGCGGGTGCGCAAGCCTCAGCCCGCCAGCCCCGCGAAACGGGTGGCGGCCATGCGCGAACGGCACAAGTGAGCGGTCCCCGCGTGTGTGCGGGTACCTCCGGGTTCGCGTTCCCCGAGTGGCGGGGAGCCTTCTACCCGCCCGAGCTTCCCCCAGACCAGTTCCTCTCGCACTACGCCCAGGTGTTGCCCACGGTGGAGGTGAACGCCACCTTCTACCGCATGCCTTCCGAGGCGACGCTGCGCGCGTGGGCAGCCCAGACGCCCCGAGCGTTCCGGTTCGCCCTGAAGGCGCACCGGCGGATCACCCACACCAAGCGGCTGGAGGACGTGGACGCGGAGCTGCGGTGGGCCGCAGAGCGGTTCGGCGCGTTGGGTGACCGGCTGGGGCCCGTGCTGTTCCAGTGCCCGCCCTCCCTGCGGTGCGACTTGGGGCGGCTCGAGGGCTTCTTAGCCGCACTGCCTCCGCTGCCCGCGGTGGCCGTGGAGTTCCGCCACCCGTCCTGGTTCCAGGACGCCACCTACGACCTCCTGCGCCGTCACCGCGTGGCCGTGTGCGCTGCGGAGGACGAGGAGTCCTGCGACCCGCTGGTGTGGACGGCGCCCTTCGGGTACTGGCGGCTGCACCGCCTTCGGTACGACCGCCCGGCGCTCGAGGCGTGGGCGGGCCGTGCCCGGGAAGCGCCGGTGCGGGAGCTGTTCTGCTACTTCACCCACGACAGCGGGCCTGAGGCCGTGGAGTTCGCCCGCACACTCATGGAGCTGGCCGCGGGAATGTCGTGAGGGGCCCGCTCGTTGCCCTCGAGGGAGGAAGCCATGGACGCAGTGCTGGGCCTGCACCACATCACCTGTATCGCGGGCGACCCGCAGGAGAACGTGGACTTCTACGCCGGCGTGCTGGGCCTGCGCATGGTCAAGCGCAGCGTGAACCAGGACGACCCCACCACCTACCACCTGTTCTACGCGGACGCCCAAGGCAGCCCGGGGACCGACCTCACGTTCTTCCCGTGGCCGCAGCTGCCGCCCGCGCGGCTCGGGACCGGGCTGGCCGTGGAGGTGGCGCTCGCGGTACCCGAGGGGGGCCTCGGGTTCTGGGGCGAGCGTCTCGCGCGCTACTGGGCTGCGGTCCACGGCCTCGAGTCGGCCTTCGGGGAGCGGCGCCTGCGGCTCGAGGACCCCCACGGCCTCCCCCTCGCGCTCGTAGAGGTCGTTGAGCGCGCGTTCGTCCCGTGGGACGAGAGCCCGGTCCCCGCAGACCTCCAGGTCCGAGGGCTGCACGGCGCCCGGGTGTGGGAAGCGTCGCTTGTGCGCACCGAGCGCTTCCTTGTCGAGGTCCTGGGCTTTGTGCCCGCCGGCGAGGAGGACGGCTGGCGCCGGTACACGGTGGCGGGCGGCGGGTCGGGGTGTGTGCTGGACGTGCAGGAGAAGCCGCTCGCGTCCCCGGGCCGCTGGGGCGTGGGCGGGGTCCACCACCTGGCCTGGCGTGTGCGCGACGACCAGCACCAGCAGGAAGTGAGGCACCGCGTCGCCTGGGCTGGGGTCAGTCCGACTCCGGTGATCGACCGCTTCTGGTTCAAGTCGGTCTACTTCCGGGAGCCGGGTGGGGTTCTGTTCGAACTCGCGACGGACGGCCCCGGATTCGCGGTGGACGAGGACCTCGAACGGCTCGGCACCGCGCTGGTGTTGCCGCCCTGGCTGGAAGGGGAGCGGGCGCGGATCGAAGCGGCACTGCCCAGGCTACGCTACCCGCCGACCCTGGAACCGGTGCCCTGAGCGCGCCCCGAGGCGTACACTGGACCCGTGCCGAAGGCGCAACCGCGGCCGGCGGACCTCGGACCCTACCGGCGGAAGCGGCGGTTCGACCGCACACCGGAACCCCAGGGGACTGTCGACCGGTCCGGGGGCGAGCTGCGGTTCTTCGTACAGGAGCACCACGCGCGCCGCCGGCATTGGGACTTCCGTCTTGAGATGGAAGGGGTCCTGCGGTCTTGGGCGCTTCCCAAGGGGCCGTCCCTGGACCCCGCGGTGAAGCGGCTCGCGGTGCTGG
>BEII01000361.1 GCA_002898935.1 bacterium HR32 | reverse complement strand
GGCCTTCGTGTCGCACGCGCCCCGGCCGTACAGCCGGCCGTGGCGCACCTCGCCTGCAAAGGGCGCCACGCTCATCCCCGCCGTCTGGACCGTGTCCAGGTGCGCGGACAGCAGCAGCCTCGGCCCGTTGTCCCCGACGTGCGCGAGCACGTTGGGGCGACCTGGCAGCACCTCCTCCAGCCAGACCTCCGCTCCCAGCTCCCGCAGCTCGTCCGCCACGCGGCGCGCCAGCTCTCCTTCGCCACTCCCCTCCCCGAGCGCCGGGTTGACGCTCGGGATGGAGACGAGGTCTCGCAGGAGCGCTTCCACAGAACCCGATCGCACCACTACAGCCCCACGAACCGGATGCCCACCGCCTTCCGCCGGTACCTCCAGTTGAGCCCGATCACCAGGGCCGCAAGCCGCTCCGCGGTCGCCGCCTGATCCAGCCCACCCCCGTCCACCGCCCGGAGTCCCAGCGCCTTTGCCAGGTCCGCCACCCGCTCCTTCGCCAGCGGGTCGTCCCCGCACACCAGCGTGTCCTCCTCCAGTTCCCGGTCCAGGCGCCTCAGCTTGTGCGCGGACACCGTGTGGAACGCGGCCACCACCCGCGCCTCCGGCAGCAAGCTCTGCACCCTCAGCGCAGAGGAGCCTTCGGGCGGCACCAGCAGCTCCGGCGGGTTCAGCCGGCGCAGCGGCACCGTGGTGTCCACCACCACCTTCCCCCGCACCACCTCCCGCAACCCCGCCAGGATCTCTTCGTGCGCGTCGAACGGGATGGCCAGCACCACCACCTCCCCAGCCTCCGCGGCCTCCCGGTTCGTAGCCCCCAAGACGTTTCCCGGGCCGAGCTGCCGGGCGCGCTGCACAGCTTCCTCCGCCCGCTCCCGAACCCTGGACCCCAGCACGACCCCGAGTCCTGCCCTGGCCCACCGCAACCCTAGGCCGAATCCCTCCTGTCCGGTGCCCCCGACGATGGCTACCTGTCCCACCGATGCCTCCCCGCTGGAAGGTCCACAGGGGTCAAGCCCGCGAGGCGTAGCAATCCCGTCCTGCGAGGGTTTGGTGGGGTGGCCGACGGGACTCGAACCCGCAACCCCCAGAGCCACAGTCTGGTGCTCTGCCACTTGAGCTACGGCCACCGCGAGGGACCAGGAGCATTATAGAGGCAGCGGGGCCGACTGTCCCAGCGCCGGGGGCGTGCCTCAAGGCACCTCCAGGTGGGTGGTCGCGGACCCGTCGCTGCGGACAGCCAGGCGCCAGCGGCGGCCCTGGTTCTGCGTGCGGCCGTGCGCGTACACGGCGATCTCGAGCGCGCTGACCCGGCGGAGGCTGTAGGTCCAGTTCGGCGTGGGCCGCAGGTCCAGGTCCTGGCCGGAGATCCAGGTGAACAGGTTGCCGTGGGTCCGCAGGTACTCCTGCGCCTGCCGCTGCAGCACGCCGAAGCGGGCCAGTGCCTCGCCGTCGTACACCGCGCGGTCCTGCAGGCTCGGGGTAGGCTGGGGACGGGGGCTGAGCCCGCCGGAGACCACCAGGAACGCCACCAGAGCCACGATGGCGAGCGAGAGCAGGGCCTCGGTGGTGGAAAGCCCGCGCCGTCCCACGGCGTCCCCTCCTGCCCCCCCCCAGCGTCCCTAACACCGTGCCGGCCCCGTGCCACCCCGTCAAGCGTCTGGACTCAGGAGAGCCCGGGGCGGGCCGCCTGGGGCACGTGCTGGCCGAGCTCGAGGGCCTGAGCGGCCAGTTCCGCCACGTAGTCTCCGATGGCCAGGGACGCGGTGGCTGCGGGCGAAGGAGCGTTCAGCACGTGCACGGCACCGGGCTGGACCACGATGCGGAAGTCGTCCACGAGGCTCCCGTCCAGCGCCACCGCCTGCGCGCGCACCCCGGAGCCGTCCCGCACCAGGTCGCCTGGCTCCAGAGCCGGCACCAGCCGCTGCGCCGAGCGGGCGAACTCGGCCCGGCTCCACGACCGGTACAGCTCGTACAGGCCCACCCGCCAGTAGCGAAGGGCGAGCCGCCAGAACCCAGGGTAGGCGAGGGTGCCGAAGGCCTCCGGGAACCGGACCGTACGGGCGGTGTACCCCTCCCTGGCCCAGGCCAGGACCGCGTTGGGGCCGACCTCGACCTCGCCGTGCACCGTACGGGTGAGGTGCACCCCCAAGAAGGGGAAGCGGGGGTCGGGGACCGGGTAGATCAGGCCGCGGACCAGGTGGCGGCGTTCCGGCCGCAGCAGGTAATACTCCCCGCGGAACGGGACCACCCGCAGCCCCGCCCGGGCGCCGAGCAGCCACGCCACGTGGTCGCTGTGCAGGCCCGCGCAGTTCAACACACCGTCGGCCTGCAGGTCTCCCCGGGTGGTCTCGAGGGCAAAACCGCGGGCGAGCCGCCGACCCGCGGTCAGACGGCAGGAGGTGACCACCACACCGCCTGCTGCCGCCACCCGCTCCGCCATCCGCCTCGCCACCGCGCGGAAGTCGGTGATGGTTGTGGCAGGCGAGTGGATGGCGGCCACGCCCGCCGCGTGCGGTTCTACCTCCCTGAGCTCCTCCGGACTCAGCCACCGCAGCCCTTCCACCCCGTTCGCCCGGCCGCGCCGGAACAGTTCTTCCAGGTGGGGCACCTCTTCGTGCGAGGTGGCCACGATCACTTTGCCCACCTGTTGGAAGGGCAGGCCCTCGGCCTCGCAGAAGGCTCGCATCCGGCGCGCACCCTCCACGCACAGCTTGGCCCGCAGCGAACCGGGCCG
>BEII01000360.1 GCA_002898935.1 bacterium HR32 | reverse complement strand
CGAACTGGAGACCGAACACCCCAACCCGCGCAGCGCGGATCTCGACCGGCTGAGCACCGAGGAGGTCGTCCGGCTCATCAACCAGGAGGACGCCACGGTGGCCGAGGCGGTGCGGGAGGTGCTGCCGGCGGTGGCCAGGGCCGCGGAGCTCGTGGCGGAACGGCTGTCTAGTGGGGGGCGGGTGTTCTACGTGGGTGCGGGCACGAGTGGACGGGTCGGGTGGCTGGACGCGGTGGAGTGGGCGCCCACCTTCGGGGTGGATCCCGGCTACGTGCGCGCGGTGGTGGCGGGCGGGATCGGGTCCGCGGTAGAAGCGAGCTCCGAGTTGGAAGACGATGCGGACCTCGGCGCGGGCGACCTGCTGTCCCACCAGCCGACCTCCCGCGACGTGGTAGTGGGGATCGCGGCCAGCGGGCGGACGCCCTACGTCCTGGGTGCTCTGCGGGCCGCCCGGGAGGCGGGGTGCGCCACGGTGGCCGTGTGCAACAACCCCCGCTCCCCCCTGGAAGCCCTGGCGGACGTGGCCGTGGTGGTCCGCACGGGGCCGGAGGTGGTGGCGGGCTCGACCCGCATGAAGGCCGGGACGGCGCAGAAGATGGTCCTGAACATGGTGAGCACCGCGGCTATGGTCCGCCTGGGGAAGGTGTACCGGAACCTGATGGTGGACGTGCGACCCCTCAACCGCAAGTTGGCAACCCGTGCAGCCCGCATCGTGGCGCAGGCCGCAGGCGTCTCTGTGGGCGAGGCCGAGAAAGTGCTGGAGCAGGCCGGGCGGAACGTCAAGGTCGCCATCGTCATGGCGCGCACCGGCTGCGGCCCGGAGGAGGCGGCGGCCCGGCTGGAGCGGGCAGGCGGCCGCGTCCGGGCGGCCCTGGGGGAGCCGTGAACGCGTTTCGCTGGCCCCACCCGGACCCGGTGCTGCGGGTGGTCGGGCTCATGTCCGGCACCTCCTGCGACGGGGTGGACGCTGTGGTGGTGGAGGTGGAGCGCGCAGAGCGACTGCGGGTGCGGACCCTCGCCACGTGGAGCCGGCCGTACACGGAGGCCGAGCGGCAGGCGCTGCTGCGCGTGTCGAGCCCGCAGGCCACCGTGGAGGACGTCTGCCGCCAGAACTTCGAGATCGGCGAGCGGCTGGCGGAAGCCGTGCTCGAGGTCCTGTCCCGTGCAGGGCTCACGCCCCAAGAGGCTCACCTGGTGGCCTCGCACGGCCACACCGCATGGCACGTCCCTGGCCACAGCACCCTCCAGCTCGGGGAGGCTGCGGTGGTCGCCGAGCGCACGGGGCTTGCGGTGGTGAGCAACCTCCGCGCCCGCGACGTCGCCGCCGGCGGTCAGGGAGCGCCGCTCGTGCCGTACCTGGACTGGCTGCTGTTCTCGCACCCGGAGCGCAGCCGGGCGGTGCAGAACCTGGGTGGCATCGGGAACGTCACCTGGATCCCCGCGGGCGGACACCCGGAGCAGGTGGTGGCCTTCGACACCGGACCCGGCAACATGGTGATCGACGGTCTGGTGGCGCTGCTGACCGGGAAGCGTTACGACGAAGGAGGGAGGGTTGCGGCAACCGGTAGGCTCCACCCGGGGCTCCTGCGGGAGCTGCTGCAGGACCCTTACTTCGCGCGGCAGCCGCCGAAGAGCACGGGCCGGGAGACCTTCGGCACCTCCTACGCGAAGGCCCTGGTGGCGCGAGCCCGCGAGCTTGGGATTCCGGACGAGGACGTGGTCGCCACCGCCACCTACCTGACCGCGCGGACCGTCGCCGAGGCGTACCGGTTCCTGGGCAGGGTGGACGAGGTGCTGCTGAGCGGAGGCGGTGTGCACAACCAGACCCTGGTGCGGTGGATTCGGGAGCTCCTCGATCCCATCCCCGTGCGGACCACCGCGGAGGAGGGGGTGGACCCTGACTTCAAGGAAGCCGTGGCCTTCGCGGTGCTGGGCGCGCTCACGGCGTGGGGACTCCCGGGAAACCTCCCCTCCGCCACGGGAGCCCGCAGGCCCGTGGTCCTCGGGGACATGACGCCGCCGTGACGCCTCCGGGGCGTTGGATGTACCAGGAGATCCGCGACGCGCCGGCGGCCGTCGAGCGCCTGCGGGAGGGCGGGCGCCGTGCGCTCCAGCGCCTGGCTGCACGCTGGCGTCGGGACCCTCCCGGTCTCGTGGTGTTCGTCGCGCGGGGGTCGTCGGACAACGCTGCCCTGTACGGCCGTTACCTGTGGGAAGTTCACCTGGGCGTACCGGTATCCCTGGCGGCGCCGTCCGTGGTGACGCTGTACGGCGCACGGCCGAGGCTCCAGGGCGCCTGGGTGGTCGCACTCTCCCAGTCGGGGCGCTCTCCGGACGTGGTGGCGTTCGTGCGGGCGGCACGGGCGCGCGGGGCGTTCACCGTGGCGGTGACCAACCAGGAACGCTCGCCGCTCGCGCGCGCCGCGCACGAAGTGGTCCAGATGCACGCAGGCCCGGAGCGCAGCGTGGCTGCCACCAAGACCTACGTGGCCCAGCTCACCGCGTTGAGCCTGCTCGCGGCGGAGATCAGGGGCGACCGGCGCCTCCTCCGGGCGCACGGCGACCTGCCGGGCCAGCTGCGGGCCGCGCTAGGCGTCGAGGAGGCCGCCGGCGACCTGGCGCAGCGGTGGGCGCGAGCCGAAGCG
Organism: bacterium HR32; assembly: GCA_002898935.1. Taxonomy (GTDB): domain Bacteria; phylum Sysuimicrobiota; class Sysuimicrobiia; order Sysuimicrobiales; family Sysuimicrobiaceae; genus Tepidifontimicrobium. The sequence continues at coordinate 85 of BEII01000360.1, read as the reverse complement.
TGCGTGGTCACGGGACGTGGTTACAACTACGCGACCGCGCGGGAGGCGGCCCTCAAACTGAAGGAGGCCGCTTACGTAGCAGCCG
>BEII01000359.1 GCA_002898935.1 bacterium HR32 | reverse complement strand
CACCCGGAGCGCGGAGTACGAGACGAAGTCGGCCGCGGTGACCCGTTGGACAGTGAACTCGAACCCCCGGCTGGCCCGCCCCACGCGCCCGACGGCTCGAAGCTTCACGGTGTTGGGGTCTGTGCGCTCCACCACCGTCACGGTGTAACGGCCGAAGCTCTCACCGGGGGGGACCGGGGACGGTGAGGAAGCTGGTGCCGAGACCGGTGCAGCGGCGCACCTTGGCTCCGAGGACCCGCCGGGGGGGGTGGCCGGCGACACCACGACCGCACCGGCGGCCGGGTAAGCGGTGTCCCGCATGCAAGCCCCCAACAACACGTCGTACAGCTCGGGGGCACAGCCCACCTGGCCCTCGGCTCCACCGGCCCGGTCGTCCGACCAGTTCGGATCCAGCCGCAGCGACGCGATGGCGCGGGCCGCCGCCGCGTCTGCGACCAGGAAGGCCCGGGAAGAGTCCTCCGCGGTCTGGGCGCTGAAGGTCTCCGTCATGCTGGCGACGACCAGGGCCGCGGTCAGCAGGACCATGACCACGATGGTGAGCAGGGCCACCACGAGGGCGGCGCCCGACTGGTCTCGGAGCCGGCCGATCCCCGCAACGGCTCGCCTCTTCACGGCAGCACCTCCAACCGGCGGACCGCCTGGCTCGCGATGTCGAAGGGGAGCTCGCCCTGGCGGCCGCTCACCACCCGGACCCGTACCTTGACCCTGTAGATGTCCGCGAGGCGCGTGGTGCGCACGGCGCCCGAGCAGGTCTCCTGGCCCTCCACCACGCTCAGGCTCTGGTCGAGGATCAGCTGGTCGAAGATGTCGTAGTAGCAGAAGTTCAGGTCGGTGACCGTGATGATTCCCACCTCTTCGTTCACGGTGAGGGCACGGCTGGTGGACGAACCTCCTGCCCCGCGTATGGTCTCCACCAGGCGGCCCCCCGAGACCGCGTACTCCAGCTCTTCGAAGGGGCCGCAGACCCCCGCCCCCGCGGACACGTCCGCGCGGAACGCAAACCGGGCAGGTTCCGCGACCCTGTAGAAGGGAAGGCAGCTTGCCCAGCTGCGCTCGTAGCCCTGGCCCGCCAGCCGGATCCTCCGGATCATCCAGTCCAGCGACGCCCGCCCGGTCTGCTGGACCCACACGCGGTGTTGCCCCAGGGCCCACGAACGGGCCATGGCGCTGGTGGAGGCGAACATGCCTCCGAAGATGACGCCCAGCATGACGAGGGCCACCAGCAGTTCCACCAGGGTCAGGCCCCTCTGGTCCGTCCGCCTAAGGCTCCAGGTCCGTCTCATCGCCGCACCACGCTCGTCGCCCCTTCCACGAAGGGCACGGAGTCTTCCGCCGCTCGGTACAGCCGAACCCGCGCGCGCATCACGGAGATCACGCAGGCCGTCGGACATCCTTCCGAGCCCTCCACCTCCACCCGGACCACCGCCTTCGCGAAGTCGCGCGGGAGTGCACTCTCCCCGGGCTCCTTGGTGGTCGGCGTGATGGTGCGCTCTACGGCCGCGCCGCCGTCCACACGGGTCCAGTTGCCGGAGGGGTTCAAGTAATTCGTCGTCAGATACCCGTACCCACGGGACCGCAGGTAGTCCAGTTCTGCCTGCAGCCAGTGCAGGGCTGCAGACTTCGCCCGCGCCGCCCGTTCCGCCTGGGGTGTCCGGGCGTAGCCGATCTGCGCCACCGTCCGCGTCACCACCTGGACGCTCGCCAGCAGCACCACGATCACCAGCGACGCGGCCACCAGGGCCTCCAGCATGGACAGGCCCGCTTCCCGCCAGCACCGGAGGTGGAATCTCTCGCGTGCCCTCACGGGCAGCCCTCCCCGGGAGAAGGCACGCTGACCAAGCCCGCGGCGCCGACGCACACAGCGCGCGAGTGTGCCCCGCTTGACACCGTGGCCCGGAATCCTGTGCAGCCGCTTGTCCTGCAGGTTGGATAGGGGCTGCCCGAGGGCAGGAAGGCGACTGCATCCCCGGGACTCGGGCTCACCGCGACGCCCAGCGGGTAGTCCTGGGAGGTCATCAGGACCCCGTAGGCTTCCAGGGCGGAGGCCGTGGGCGTGGAGCAGTTGAACGAAGCGTCCTGCGGGACTACGTACACGGCCACCCGGTTGGACAGGAACGCCACCCCCACGCACTTGGCCTCGGCGGACTTCGCCACCGCCGCCTGCTGGGCCACTCGCAGGTCCGCAGCGACCTCCCGCGCCACGTTCTGCACCCGCCGCTCCGTGAGCACGTTCTGGTACGCAGGCAGCGCGAGAGCCACGAGCACCCCGAGCACCGCTACGACGAACAGCGTCTCCAGCAGTGTGAACCCCGCCCTTGCAGACTCGCTAGGTCGGACCACGAACCCCTCCCCGTCCGGAAACGAACAGGGACCACCGGGACGTGGACGCGACTCCCGGTGGTCCCTGTCCCGGCCTTCGGCAGCCCGGCTGGCTCGTCTGAGCCCCGTGGCTTTGCGCCCCCGCGTCACCGCGGGTTTGCCCTTTCGCGGCCTTGCTTGTTTGGCACAGATTTTACCTCGCCCTGTCCAGCCCACAAAGCCACCGAGGGCTCCGCGTCGTCGTCGGACCTTGGAGCAAGTTCTATACCGTGCTGGGTAGACGGCCGTCAGGCCGCGCCGGAGCGACCCGCCCTGGCCTCCGTGCTCTCGCCGGTTCCCAGAAGAGCGCGCGCCAGGAGGGACGGGCCGTCACGCTCCAGCGCTTCGAAGAACTGTTGTGCCCTGCGGCGC
>BEII01000358.1 GCA_002898935.1 bacterium HR32 | reverse complement strand
CCGGGACCACGGCCCCGTGGCCCTGGTCCTGCCCTCCGTGACCCTGGGTCTGACCTTCGCGGCCCTCATCGCCCGCATCACGCGGACGGCCCTCTTGGACGTACTCGGGCTCGACTACGTCCGCACCGCGCGGGCGAAGGGGCTCGCCGAGGCGGCGGTCCTGTACCGCCACGCCCTCCGGAACGCCCTGATCCCCATCGTCACGGTGCTGGGCCTGCAGGTCGGCAACCTGCTCTCCGGGGCCGTACTCACGGAGACCATCTTCAGCCTGCCGGGTTTGGGCCGGCTCATCGTGGACAGCGTGTTGCGCCGGGACTACCCGTTGCTCCAAGGGTGCGTCCTCGTCACCTCCCTGACCTTCGTGCTGGTGAACCTGGCCGTGGACGTGCTGTACGCGTACCTCGACCCTCGGATCGTGTACGCCTAGGTGCGCTGCCCGTGAGCGTGGAAGTCGCCTCGCGTACCCACCTGCCTGTCCGGACCGCAGTCCGGGACCTCCGCTGGACCCGCGCCCTGTTCGGCCAACCGACGTCCCTCCTGGGGCTCGTCTTGCTGGTCTTCGTGGTGACCGCCGCCCTAGCGGCTCCCCTCCTGACCCCGTACGCCCAGGAAGCGGTGGACGTGGAAGCCAGACTGCAACCCCCGTCTTCCCGCCACTGGATGGGGACCGACCAGTTCGGGAGGGACATCCTGACCCGGGTCCTGTACGGCGCACGGGTCTCATTGGTGGTGGGCCTGCTGGCCACGGCCCTCGCGACGGCCGCCGGCGCGGCCCTGGGCGCGGTGGCGGCCTTCTACGGAGGTGCCGCCGACGAGTTCCTGATGCGCCTCATGGACGTGCTCCTCGCGTTTCCCTACATCGTCCTGGCCATCGCCGTGGCGGCCGTCCTCGGCCCGAGCCTTCCGAACTTGATCCTGGCCATCGCGGTGATCCGGGTGCCCCAGTTCGCGCGGGTGACGCGCGGCGCGGTATTGAGCGTCAAGCAGATGGCGTACGTAGAGGCGGCCCGGGCCGCGGGCGCTTCGCCGGCCCGCGTCCTGTGGCGGCACGTGTTGCCGAACTGCCTGAACCCCGTGGTGGTCCTGGCCACCCTGTCCGCCGGGACCGCCATCAACGCGGAAGCCGCCCTCTCCTTCCTCGGCCTCGGGATCCAACCGCCCGCGTCCTCGTGGGGGACCATGCTGGCGGACGGCCGACGCTTCTTGTTGGATGCGCCCTGGATCGCGACTTTCCCCGGGCTCGCCATCAGCCTCACGGTCCTCGGCTGCAACCTGGTCGGAGACGCGCTTCGGGATGCCCTCGACCCCACCACCGCACGCCGCTGAGTCGTCTGGGTCTAGCCAAACACGAGGGTCTTGGTTAGCCGCCAGGCCCTCCCAGGGGGCCGTGTTGGTCCTTGACAAGCCAACAACAACTTCCTAGTCTTGAGGTGTTCGACGTCAGACATCAGACGTCTATCATGTCCCCAGGCCCTCTTGGCAGGCAAAAACTCCACGAGCTTGTGGTGGACGCCCTGACCGCCCGCCTGCGGGCCGCCGCGGGAGCGAGGTTGCCGTCTGAGACGCAGCTGGCACAGGAGCTCGGCGTGAGCCGTGCCACCGTCCGGGAAGCCCTGCGCATCCTCGAAGCCCAGGGAATGGTCCGGCGTCGGCACGGGGTTGGATCCTTCGTCTCCCCCCGCGGCTTCGTGGAGGCTGGGATCGAGAGACTGGAGAGCTTTTCGGAGACCATCGCCCGCGCTGGCTACCGCCCATCCGCCGAGCTCCTGAGCCTCTCCGAGACGTCGGTCCCGGAGGAGGTTGCCGCCGCCCTCCAGGCACCTTCGCCGCTCGGCTTCGAGGCCCAGACGCTCTACAGAGCCGATGGCGCACCGATCCTCTTCTCCGTCGTCTACGTCCCGCTGGGTATCGTCCGCAGCCTCCAGGAGCTGGAAGGTCGTAGGCACTGGACTTCCATGCGCGAGTTCTTCAACCAAGAGCTGCGTCGCCCCGTGCGGTACGCCAGGCTCGCCGTCCTGGCCGTGGCAGCCCCTGAGGGGGTCGCCGGACACCTCGCGCTCGAACCCGGCGCACCCGTGCTCGTCATGGAGGGTGTCAGCTACGGTGACGACGACGACCCCTTGATGTTCACCCGGGCATACTTCCGGACCGACAAGTACCGCTTCACCCTGGTCCGCCGATAGGCCATGGCCGCGTACGCCGTCCGCAGGCTGTTTCAGTTCGCGCCTACGCTGCTGATCATTCTTCTGCTCACCTTCACGTTGAGCCGGCTGACGGGCGATCCGGCCCGACTCGTCCTCGGCCTAGGGGCGAGCGAGGAGGCCGTGCAACAGTTCCGGCGGACCCACGGACTGGACCAGCCCGTCCCTGTGCAATTCCTCCGGTATGTCCTACAAGTCCTACGGGGCGACCTGGGCGTATCGCTCAGGTACCAGGAACCCGTCCTGCAGTTGTTCCTGCAGCGCCTTCCGGCGACGCTTCAGCTCGGCCTTTCCGCGCTCCTGCTGTCCAGCGTCAGTGGTGTGGCTGCCGGCGTGTACTGCGCCGTCTCCTGGGGTACGCTCCCGGAGCGCTTCCTCAGCCTGCTCGTGCTGGTCGGGCAGGCGGTCCCAGGGTTACTGCTTGGACTCTTGGCGATCCTCCTCTTTGCCCTCCACTGGCGTCTGCTGCCCGCCGGCGGCCATGGGAGCGCCGCTCACCTCGTCCTACCGACCCTGACGCTTGGCCTCAACCTGATGGC
>BEII01000357.1 GCA_002898935.1 bacterium HR32 | reverse complement strand
ACGCCCCCCACCACGGACCCGGGGTGGACGGGGTGACCGCGACGGGAGTCCCGGCGCGTCGGGGGGTGGTGGCCGTGGATCCGCGCGTGATCCCCCTCGGCTCCGTTGTATACGTGGAGGGCTACGGTGTGGCCGTCGCCGCGGATGTCGGGGGCGCCATCCGGGGACGGAGGCTGGACGTTTGCTTCGACACAGCCCGGGAGGCGTACCGGTGGGGCCGGAGGACGGTCCGGGTGTACATCCTGCGAAGGGGTCCGAACTGAGGGCGCTTCCGGTACGCTTCCCCTGTGGGGACGCGCCGGGAGTTGCTCGACCTGCTCCGGGGGCGGGGCGTACGGCCACGCCGTAGCCTCGGCCAGCACTTCCTCGTAGACGACCGCTACCTCGACCGCATCGTGGAGCTCGGTCAGCTGGGGCCCGGGGACGCGGTCCTTGAGGTGGGAGCGGGCACGGGGCTGCTCACCCGCAGGCTGGCGGCGAGCGCGGGTGCGGTGGTGGCGGTGGAGCTGGACGGGCGCCTTGCGGACGTCCTGGAGGAGGCGCTGGTGGCTCGGCACGTGCGCGTCGTCCGGGGTGACGCCATGGCCCTCGACCTCGCGGCGCTGTTCCCGCCGGGCCTGCGGCGGAAGGTGGTGGCCAACCTGCCGTACGGCATCGCCTCTCCCTTACTCGTGCGGCTGCTGCAGGACGTGCCCGGACTTGAGCGCCTCGTGGTGACGGTGCAGCAGGAGGTGGCCCGCCGGATCGTCGCGCGGCCGGGGTCCAGGGACTACGGACTCTTGACCCTCCTGGTACACCTACACGCCGACGCGCGGCTCGCCCTGCGGATCCCCCCGGGTGCTTTCCTCCCCCCGCCCCGGGTGCACTCCGCGGTGGTGGTGTTGACGCCGCACGACCGACCCGGGGCCAGAGACCCGGGCCTGCTAGACCGCCTGCTGCACGCGGCCTTCGGGCAGCGGCGCAAGCAGCTGCGCAACGCGTGGGGAGCCTTGGCCCCCCGCGCAGCGTTGGAACGGGCAGCACGGCACAGCGGGCTGGATCTGACCCGACGGGGAGAGGAGCTGACGCTAGAGGAGTTCTGCGCGTTCGCGGACGCCCTCGCCCGAGAACTGGCCGACCGCTCAGGGCACAGCGACTTCGCCTGAGGCGGCGCGGCGCGCGAAGTCCCGCCCCACGAGCACCACCAGGTCCGCAGGCCCTACCTCGCGACCGCGGGTGGACACCGCCCCGACCCCGAGGAGGTCGCGGACCGCGCGGACGACCTTCGGGTCCGCGCGGACGGACAGCACCGCGGTCTGCGGCCGCACCCCGGGTGCGGTGTCCACCCGGACCACCCGGAAGCCGAGCTGCGCGATCCGGTCCGCGGCCTGCCGGGCCATGCCGGGAAAGCCGCTCGCGTTCAAGACCTCGACGGTGGTTCCCGTCACCTCCGCGGGCTCAAGGCCGTAGAACATCTCGAGCACCAGGCGACGGACGCGCTCCGGGTCCGGCTGCCAGAACAGGGGCGCGAACTCGCCCGGGAGGGTTTCCGTCCGCACCCGCCCGGGGCCGAGCCCTCGGAGAAACCATCCGAGGGTGGCTACCTCGTGCGCGGTCAGGTCCGTCTGCGTGTTCTCCGCCACCGCCTGGAGGATCTGCGGCGCCCGCAGCCACGTCTGGGGTTCCCGCAACCGCTGGAACAGGGCCTGGATCACCTTCTGCTGCCGCCGCGTACGCCCGATGTCGCCCAGAGGGTCGTGCCGGAACCGCGCGTAGCCCATAGCCTGCTCGCCGTTGAGAAGCTGCCGCCCCTTTTTGAGGTCGATGCGCAGCCCGCCCCACCAGTCTTCGTAGCGCAGGTCCTCTTCTACGTCCACCCAGACCCCGCCCACCGCGTCCACCAGCCGGGCGAAGGAGTGGGGCCCGAGCTTCACGTACCGGTGCACGGGGACCCCCACCAGCTGCTCCACGGTGCGGATGGTGAGCGCAGGTCCGCCGAAGGCGTAGGCTGCGTTGACCTTCCACCAGCCGCGGTGGCCGGGGATGCTCGCCCGCGTGTCCCGCGGGATGGAAAGGAAGCTTGCACTCCGGGTGTGGGGGTCGAAGGTGGCGAGGACCAGGGTGTCCGCGCGGGCCACGTTCACGATCTGGCGCCGGTTGTTCAAGGTCACGTCCACGCCCATGATGAGGACGTTGGTGCGCTCCCGCAGCTGCAGCGGGAACGCCATCCTGCCGTCCCGGGACGTGCCGCCCACCCGGGCCAGAACCCCGGTGACGGACGCGAGGACGAACGCGGCGAACGCGAGGAAGGACGCCGCCACAGCCCAGCGGAGCGCCCTCCAGACCCAAGGTGCCCGCTTCGGTCTCGCGGGGGGTGTGGGTTCCCCGAGATCCGGTCGCACGCCTCCGAGCATACCGCACCTGTGCGGCCCGAAGAAGTCTCCGGCCCCGAGCGCCCGTTCGGTAGGAATCCGGATGCCGCGCGGGGAAGTGGACCGCGCAGTGCGGATGCCTACCGAGGAACACCCCATGTGCCGCCGCGCCACCGCGGCGGCCTTCCCGTTTCTAGCCGGAAGGAGGCGGGCGTGAAGGAACTCACCTTGAACGCGTACGCGAAGGTCAACCTGACCCTGGACGTGCGCGGCCGGCGTCCGGACGGCTACCACGACGTGGAGACCGTCCTACACACGCTGGAGCTGCACGACACGGTGGTGCTCCGGGAGGCCGAGGGGAGCATCCGGGTGGTGTGCGACCACCGACGGGTGCCGTCG
>BEII01000356.1 GCA_002898935.1 bacterium HR32 | reverse complement strand
GGGAGTGGCGGACGAGCGCGGGGCGGCCCTCCTCTTCACGGTGGCGGTGACACTGCTTGTGACACTGGCGGTCTACGCCATCGTGGCGGTCGTGGTTCACGAGGGCCGGGCTGGCGCAGCCTTCCGGGACAGCGTCTTAGCGTTCCTGGTCGCCGACGCGGGGTTGGAGAGGGCGGTGTTCGAGCTCCGACGCGACCCCAACTGGGCAGACGGCCAGGGTGCGACAGCACTGCTCAGCGCGGAGGGTGCTGAAGGACCGCTCTGTCTGGATCCTCAAGCGCGGGGAGCATGCCAGCTACCCGCGGAGTCGGTGCCCTTCCCAGCTCAGGAGTCCCTCGGGACGTTCACCGTGCGCGTGGCTCCCCACGGGGATCCTCGCTGCCTTGGGCCGTCCTGCGTGTGTGCGCGATCCATCGGACAGGCGGGTGGGGCCGTGCGCAGGGTGGAAGCCGTCCTGACGCGCGAGGGCCCGGAAGCGCCGGTGCGAGTGGTGGGGTGGCGAGAGGTGGTCGAGCGGTCCCGCGGCTCCTGTCGTCCCTGACCGCAGCCGGTCAGGGCACGGACCCGTAGAGTTCGTGTCGGTTAGTAGGGAGGGAAGTCGTGCGCTGGACCGGCCAGAGCGCTCACAGAGAAGCGTGTCGGGGGACGGGCGGTTACACCCTCCTGGAGGTCACAGTCAGCTTGGCGATCGCGGTGACGCTGCTGGCGCTCGCACTGCCCAGCCTCCGGCACCTTCTGGCGGAGCGAAAGGTTGTCCACACAGCCGCGGAGGTGCAGCGGGCCCTGCGCAGCGCGCAGCAGACAGCGTCGGCGCAAGCTGGCAGGCTGCACAGGGTGGAGGCACGCTTCCAGGCCGGAGACCAGCCGTGGGTGGAGCTGTGGGGCGTGCCGTGGGAGTCCGCAATCCCAACCCTGCTTTGGTCAAGGCCGGTGGGCCCCTCTGGCGTCCAGGTGCGGAAGGGCGGAAGTTCGGCGTTCACGGTGGGGTTCGCCGCAAGCGGTGCCCTCCTGGCCGGGCACCAGGGCACTCTTGAGGTGCGCAGCGCAGAAGCCGTCCGGTACGTCGTTGTCTCGCCTGTGACCGGCCGAGTACGGGTTTCCTCCGAGCCTCCTTGAGGAAGTCGCTGCCGCTTGGCGCTTCAGGGAGGCCGTCCACGCCTAAGCCCAGTGGCATAAAACTTGCCCGATTCCAGAGCCCGGAATTCGGCCATACGCCGCCGGCGGCCCCTTTGCTGTCCTTTGGCGGGTAGCGGCCTGCTCTACAGGAGGAGACTCTGGTGGAGGCTCGAGACCTGCTGGTGGCTGCGGGCATCGTGATCGCGGCTGCGTACCTTCTGACCGGTGTAGACGACGTCCTCTCCGACCTGTTCTTCTGGGTCACAGCCATCTGGCGCCGGTGGAAAGCCCGCCGGTACCCGCGGCTCGACCTGGAGTGGCTCGAGGCCCGGGAACAGCAGGCGGTGGCGATCCTGGTCCCTGCGTGGCGCGAGGCGGGGGTCATCGGCCGGATGCTCCGCCACACCTGCGAGACGCTGCGTTACCGGAACTACGAGATCTTCGTGGGCACCTATCCCAACGACCCCGACACGCGCGGAGAGGTAGACGAAGTGGCGGCCCGCTACCCACGGGTCCACAACGTGGTGGCGAGTTCGGACGGGCCCACCACGAAGGCGGACAACCTCAACCAGCTGGTGGCGGCCTTGCAGCGGTTCGAAGCCGCCACGGACAGGCGCTTCGAGATCGTGGTCACGCACGACGCGGAAGACGTCGTACACCCCCTCTCACTCCTCGTGTACAACTACCTGCTCCCGCGGAAGGACATGGTCCAGCTGCCTGTCTTCCCAGCACCCGTGCCGCTATGGCAGGTCACGCACTGGACGTACGCGGACGAGTTCGCGGAGCGGCACACGAAGGAACTCGTGGCCCGGGAGAGGCTGCGGGGCTTCGTGCCTTCGGCGGGCGTGGGGACCGCCTACAGCCGGAGGGCCCTGGACCTGCTCGCGGTCCGACACGGGGGAGAGGTGTTCTCCACGCAGAGTCTGACGGAGGACTACCTGATGGGGCTCCGGGTGCGCCTGGAGGGCCTGCGCGCTGCCTTCGTCACCCAGCGGATCGCGCTGGGTCCCGGCGAGGGCAAGCTAGGCCGGTGGGTGGCCACACAGGCGATGTTCCCCCGGCGGTTCCGCCAGGCGGTCCGGCAGAAGGCCCGCTGGATCCTGGGGATCGCGCTCCAGGGTTGGGCTGCAGCCGGGTGGCCCGGTCCCTGGACAGTCCGGTGGAACCTGCTGCAGGACCGCAAGGTGCTGGTCACGAGCCTGGTGGGCTTCCTGGGGTACGTCTGGCTCCTGCTCGCGTCGGCGTACGAGGTGGGACGGTGGCGGGGTCTGGTGGCCGGGCCACCGGTCGTCGCCTCGGGGTCGCTGCTGTGGGACCTCATCGTGGGGGCCACGCTGGTGATGGCGTGGCGGCTCGTGCACCGAGCCCTGGCCGTGGCCCGCATCTACGGGTTGTGGGCCGGGCTCAGCGCGCCGCCACGCGCGGTGTGGTCCAACCTGGTTAACTTCGCGGCAGTGGTGTCCGCCCTGGCCCAGTACGCGCGGATCCGCAAGGCCCGCGCGGTTGTGTGGGACAAGACCGCGCACGAGTTCCCCGCCGAGGTGAGCCCGGAATTGCCGCAGCCCGGACAGCCGCCCGTGACCCCACACGCCGAGAGAGTGGTCCTGGAGGACGAGGCATTGGCAGAGGCCCTCCG
>BEII01000355.1 GCA_002898935.1 bacterium HR32 | reverse complement strand
GCACGGACACGCACGCGCACTCCCCCGCGGCGTACAGCCCCGGCACCGGGGTGTTCTGCTCGTCCCGGATCACCCGACCCCAGAGGTCCGTGGGGATCCCACCCATGGCGTAGTGGGCCGTGGGCTGCACGGGGACGGGGTCCTTGGCCGGGTCCACGCCCAGGTAGGTCCGGGCGAAGGAGGTGATCTCGGGCAGCTTCTCGTCCAGCACCTCCCGGGGCAGGTGGGTGAAGTCCAGGTGGAGGTAGTCCTTGCCGTCGATCCCCCGGCCCTCACGGATCTCGGTGATCATGGCTCGGGCGATGATGTCCCGGGGTGCAAGGTCCAGGAGGGTCGGGGAGTAGCGCTCCATGAAGCGCTCCCCGTGGCGGTTGCGCAGGATCGCGCCTTCGCCCCGGGCGGCCTCGGACATGAGGATGCCGAGGCGGTAGATCCCCGTTGGGTGGAACTGGTAGAACTCCATGTCCTCCAGGGGGATGCCCCGCCGCCAGCAGAGGGCAGCCCCGTCGCCGGTGAGGGTGTGGGCGTTGCTGGTGACCTTGAAGATCTTGCCCCACCCACCCGTGGCCAGCATGACCGCCCGGCTGTGGAACACGTGGAGCTCCCCCGTGAGGATCTCCCACGCCACCACCCCCGCGGCGACCCCGTCCTCCAGCAGCAGGTCCACCACCTGGAACTCGTTGAAGAAGTGCACGTCGTTGCGCAGGCACTGCTGGTAGAGGGTCTGCAGGATCATGTGCCCCGTGCGATCCGCCGCGTGGCACGCGCGGCGCACAGGGCCCTGGCCGAAGTGGTGGGTGTGCCCGCCGAAGCGGCGCTGGGCGATCCGGCCCTCGGGGGTGCGGTCGAAGGGAAGCCCGAAGTGCTCCAGATCGTAGACGGTCTCCACCGCTTCCCGGGCGAGGATCTCCGCGGCGTCCTGGTCCACCAAGTAGTCCCCGCCCTTCACGGTGTCGAACATGTGCCACTCCCAGTGGTCCTCCTCCTCGTTTCCCAGCGCGGCGCCGATGCCGCCCTGGGCGGCGCCTGTGTGGGAGCGGGTGGGGTACAGCTTGGACAGCACCGCCACCTGGAGGTCCCGCTGGCGGCTCAGCTCCAGGGCCGCGTACAGGCCGGCGCCGCCGGCCCCCACGATCACTGCGTCGTACTCGTGCACGGGCATGGCGGTCCTCCTCTCACCGTCCCGCGAAGGCGGTGGGGTCGAAGGAGAACAGTACGAGGGCGCCGAGGACGGTGAACACCAACCCCACGGTCCACAGGGTCGCGTTCCAGAACAGCCGCCAGCCGCCCCCGGGTCGGGTGTAGTCGTTCACGATCCCCCGCAGGCCGTTGAGCCCGTGGGAGAGGGCCAGGAGGAGGATCAGCAGGTCGTAGACCCGCCAGAAGGGGTCCGCGAGCCGTTGGGCCACGAAGGCGAAGTCGATGGTGTCCGTGCTGTTCACGATGTGCATGATGTAGAGGTGGCCCAGCACCAGGAACACCAGCAGCACCGCGGACACCCGCATGTACAGCCACGAGATCCACTCCCACCCGCCGTTGGGTCGGCTCCGCGCCGCCTGCACCGTCCTCCCTCCCCGAGTCCTAGTGCACGAACAGGGGCCGCAGCATGACCACGGCCACCGGGACCATCACCAGCGCGTACACCGCGGCCCCCACCCAGAACAGGGTCCGGTACCAGCGGGTGGCGTACGGGAACAGGTCCAGGACGAGCACCACGAGGCCGTTGCCCGCGTGGTACACCACCGCGGCCACCAGGAGGAACTCGAAGGGCTTGAACCACGGCTGCTTGTACAGGGCGAGGGCCTTCTGGTAGGCCTCCGGGCCGTACAGGATCATGCTGGTCTCCACGATGTGGAGCAGCAGGAACAAGAGGACCGCCACACCCGTGATCCGGTGCAGGGCCCACGCCAGCATGCCGGGTCCGCCTCGGTACATGACACCCCCTTCAGTCCGCCCGCTCCACGTCCTCCCGCATGTCCTCCATGTGGCGGTGCATGACCCCGCGGGCGAGCGGTTCGTTGCGCATGCGGATGGCTTCCACGAGGGCCTGGTGGAACTCCTGGGCCTTGTGGGGGCTCGTGGGCGCGCGCCCCGTGGCCTCCCGGCTCTGCAGCCACATCTCGCACAGGGTCCGCACCAGGGACACGAGGACCGGGTTGCGGGTCGCCTCGGCCACCATCCGGTGGAACTGCAGGTCCGTCTCCAGGTCGTGCTTCCCTGCGGCCAGCTCCCGCTCCCGGCGGTTCAACAGCTCCTGCATCTGGTCGATGTCGTCCTGGGTGGCCCGCTGCACCGCCAGAGCCACCACCTCCTCCTCCACGATGCGGCGCGCCTCCAGCAGGTCCCGGAGGAACTCGCGCTCCCGCAACAGGGTCCACACCGAAGGGTCCAGAGGCGTATGGCCGTGCCGGACGAAGGTACCGTCCCCAGAGCGCACCTCCACCAGCCCCATGGCGCTCAGCACCCGCAGGGCCTCTCGCACCGAGGCCCGGCTGACGCTCAACAGTTCGGCGAGTTCGCGTTCGGACGGAAGTCGGTCCCCCGTCTGCAGGTGGCGCTCCGCGATCAGGCCCTGGATCTGCCGGACGATGTCCTCGTAGATCCGGCGCGGCCGGACGGGCTGGAAGATGGAGGTCTGTGCCATGTCGCCCTGGCGTACTGGCCTAGTGGCCTGACCACCGATACGGTACACCCCGGACTCCGGGGTGTAAAGCGGTTGGCCCGGCTGTGGTTTACGACTACACTTGGGGGAGGCGGCTCCGCG
>BEII01000354.1 GCA_002898935.1 bacterium HR32 | reverse complement strand
ATCCTCCGCGGCATCCGGGAACACCTGGGCGACCACGGCGCGGAGGCGGTCCACCGCTTCACCGTGGGGACGGGCACCACGGGGCTGGAGCGCGAGGCGTACTACGCGGGCTGGCTGGTGGTGGGGCACTGGCTGGAGCAGGGCCGGACCCTGGCCGAGCTGGCGCACGTACCGCCCGAGCGGATGGTACCGGAGGTAGAGGAGGCCCTGGTCGGCCTCCTGCGGGGCACCGCCTGACGGGCGCACGCCCGCCGTGAACCATCTGCGGCGGACGGCCCCCGCGGCCGACCCCACCGGGCCGCGCTGCCGCGGGCGCGGGTGCAAGCCGTGCCCGCCGCGTGGTTGGCCCCCGGGACCACCTCGACGAACCACGCCGGGCTCCGGGACTTCCTCCAGGTACTGGCGCAGCAGCCGCGCGTTCTCCTCGGGGTGGACGAGCCGGATCCTTCTGAGCGAACAGGGCGAGGAGGGGCCGGCAGACGCGGATGGGGTCTGCGCGGGGGGGCGTGCTGGAGGATCCGGCCCGCTCATAGGTGCAAAAGTGGAGAGGCGCGCTTTCGCGTCATCTACTGCTTCCCCGATGATCTGCAGACCATGCAGTACTACGCCGTGAGGTATCGTGCAACGTGACGGCTCGCCTCTGTCACCGAATCACGATGCTGGGCGGAGCCGGTGAGCGTGGTTGCTGAAGATTCGGAAGGGGATCTGGGCTCCTGTCGAGACGCGGCAGAGTACCCGGCGATTGAGCGCGTGGAGAGTGGCTGAGGCCGGAAGGGAGAGGCATGAGAAGACCCCGCGCTTGTAGCGGGGTCCAGTTGTGGTCGGGGCCGGAATCGAACGACGACGCCGTGACCTTCAGTGACGTGTGCTACCGACTGAGGTACCCGACCGTGCGTTGCCGCGGGCTGTGTAGCGGGTGGAACCGAGCGCTACAGTTCGAGCAGCGACCGCGTTTGTCACCCCGGTAGTGCCCCCCCCAGCGAACCCTCATCCTACGCCCTCTCAGACCCAGGTGTGTCAAACATGGGTTAGCGGTACGGGCAGGGGGGTCGGCAGAAGCCGGTCCGCGGGCACGTGCTCCAGACGGACCTCGAAGACCTCTTCGAAGCTGGCGGCGTACGTCTTCCGGACGTCCTCGAGGGGGACGCGCTGCCCCAGCAGCCGCTCCAGGGAGGTGGGCACGTAGTGGATCCCACAGGGGTTGATGACCTGGAAGTGCTCCAGGTCGGTGTTCACGTTCAGGGCGAACCCGTGCATGGTCACCCGGCGCTTCACCGCCACGCCGATGGCTGCGATCTTCTCCTCCCCCACCCAGACCCCGGTGAAGCCCGGCCGGCGGACCGCGTTGATCCCGTAGGGGCGCAAGGCGCGGATGATGGACTCTTCCAGCATGCGCACGTAGCCCACCACGTTCTCGTCGTACGCCCGCAGGTCCACGATGGGGTAGCCGACCAGCTGGCCGGGACCGTGGTAGGTGACGCTCCCGCCCCGCTCCACGTCGAACACGCCAAAGCCCATGCGTCGCAGGGCCTCCCGGGGGACAGGCAGGTGCTCGGGCCTGGTGGCGCGGCCGCAGGTGACGACGGGCGGATGCTCCAGCAGGAGCAAGACGTCCGGGATCTCTCCTCGCTGCCGGCTCGCCACCAGCTGGCGCTGCAGGTCCCACGTGGACGCGTAGTCCGCGAGGCCCGGAAGGTCTACCTGCCACGCGGTCCGGGCCGTCACCGGACCCGCTCCCGCGTCGTGAGGTCCCGGCCACGCACCGACTCCCATGGCGCCCCCATTGTACCCCAGGGCGCGCGCCACGGGCGGGTTCCGGGCGGCCTACAGGGCGTCGGCCACGGCCTGCTGGCGCTTCTTGAGCTCCAGGCGGATCCGGCCGAGGTTGGCGGTCCCGTTGCCCACGATGACCAGCATGGCCTCCGCGCCGACGGGCGACACCACCATGGGCCCGCCCTCGTACTCCAGCATCAGCCCGAACAGCCGGCCCCGGCCGAGCTCGGTGGATAGGGCGTCCGAGGCGGACAGGCTGCTGGCGGTCACCGCGCCGAGGGCTTCCAGGTCCACGTCTTCGGTGGCCACGCCCTCGATGACGAACCCGTCACGGCCCACCACGAGCGCCGCGCTCACACCGTCCAGCTGGGTGAACTCGCCCAGCACCTTCCTGAGGTCTGACATCGCCGACCCTCCTCCCCCGTGGTCTTCGCGCGGCCTACGGACGCGCCGCGCCCTTCAACAGCGTCGCCATCTGCCGCAGCGCCTTGTGCATCACCCGGGACACGTGCCGCTGGGAAATCCGCAGGCGCCGGGCCGCCTCGGTCTCCGTCAGGTCCTGGTAAAACAGCAGGTAGATGACCTTGCGCTGCAGCTCGCTCAACCGCTCCACCGCCTGCAGCACCGCGATGCGGTCCTCCACGGGCAGCTGGAAGGTCTCGTAGCGCAGGTGCCGGATGCGCCGGACCCGCTCCTCCTCGGGGCCGTCGAGGGAAAGCGGGGTGGAGGCGGCCCGGGCCCGGAGGATCTCCTGCACGCCCTCGGGTGTGATGTTCATGGCCCGGGCGATGTCCTCCACCCCGGGCAGGGTGCCTGTTTCCTGCTGCAGGCGCTCCACGGTTCGCTCCAGCTCGCGACTGAGGCGGCTGAGCCAGCGGGGCCGCCGGACCACCCCGACCTGGTCCCGCAGGTAGTGGCGGATCTCCCCGGCCACCAGGTGCGACGCGTACGTCTGGAACTTCACGCCCCGGTCCGGGTCGAAGCGGTTCACCGCCAGCA
>BEII01000353.1 GCA_002898935.1 bacterium HR32 | reverse complement strand
TTGCGCCGCACGCTGGTGAGGACGTTCTCCTCCAGCTGCCGCAGCAGGGCCACCACCTCCCCCCGCGGGACGGCCCCGAACTCGCCCGCGCGCAGCCGGTCCACGAGCTCCGTCACCGGGCGCAGTTCCACCGTGCACACCTGCTCGTAGGCGTCCCACAGCCGGTCGTTCACGGGCGGCCTGCCCGGCGGACCCGGTGGACCTTGACGAAGTTTGTCCGCCCCCGCGCGATCAGGGGGGCGGACCCGGTGACCACCAGCACGTCACCGGGCTCCACGAGCCGCCGGCGTAGCAGCTCCTCCTCCGCGTGGAGCAGCATGGCGTCGGTGTCCTCCCGGAACGCGGTGACCACGGGCTGGACGCCCCACCACAGGCAGAGGGAGCGGGCCACTCCTTCGTCCTCCGTGAGGGCTACGATGGGCTCCGCGGGCCGGTTCTTGGACACCAGCTGCGCCGTCCTCCCGCTCCGCGTGATGACCACGATGGCCTTGGCCCGCAGGTCGTGGCTGAGCTGGCAAGCGGCCGCAGCCACCGCCTCCGCGATGCCGAGCCGACGGTCGTGGTGGCGTGCCGGTTGGTACAGTTGCGGGCTGCTGGCTTCCACCTCCACCGCGATGCGGTCCATCATCCGCACCGCCTCCACCGGGTAGCGCCCCACCGCGGTCTCGCCCGACAGCATGACCGCGTCCGTTCCGTCGAGGATGGCGTTGGCCACGTCGGATGCCTCGGCCCGCGTGGGCCTGGGGTGGTCCACCATGGACTCCAGCATCTGCGTGGCGGTGATGACAGGGATCCCCAGCTCGTTGGCCCGCCGGATGATCTGCTTCTGCAGGATGGGGACCCGTTCCGGCGCCAGCTCCACCCCCAGGTCGCCCCGGGCCACCATGACGCCGTCGCTGGCTTCCATGATCTCTTCCAGGTGGTCCACCGCCTCCGCCTTCTCGAGCTTGGCCACCACCGGGACGACGCGGCCGTGGCGGGCCATGGCCTCCCGGGCCTGGACCACGTCCTCCGCCCGCCGCACGAAGGACAGGGCAACGAAGTCCACGCCCGCCTCGAGTCCGAACCGGAGGTCCTCCAAGTCCTTGTCGGTGAGGGCAGGGGCGCGCAGCGCCACCCCCGGCAAGTTCATCCCCTTGTGCTCCTCCAGCACACCGCCCCGGACCACACGGGCGCGGACCTGCCCGTCCTCCACCTGCGTGACGGCGAGCTCCAGCTCTCCGTCCGCCAGCAGGATCCGGTCGCCGGCCCGTACGTCCCGGACGAGTTCCGGGTACGTCGTGGACAGGCGCTGGGCGGTCCCTCCCTCCGGTTCGGTGCCGATGACCACGTCTGTCCCTTCCTGGAGGAGGACGGGGCGGTGGTCTCGCAGGCCGCCCACGCGGATCTTGGGGCCCTGCAGGTCCTGCAGGACCCCCACCGGCCGCCCGAGGTCTGCGCTCAGGCGCCGCACCAGCTGGATCCGCTCCCGGTGCTCGTCGCGGCTGCCGTGGGAAAAGTTGAAGCGCATCACGTCCACGCCCGCCTCGATCAGGGCCCGGATGCGCTCCGGCGTGGCCGTCGCAGGTCCGACGGTGGCCACGATCTTCGTTCGCCTTCGCCGTGGTGGGGTGTACTTGGCTGCCATCTCAACTTCCCATTCTAACCCCTCGGGGGGCCGGAGGTGGCTCGGGCCGCACCGCAGCAGGATTCAGGCCCCGCGCCGGAAATAGATCCGAGGAGGAGGGCGGGGTGGAATCGGGCACGAGTTCTTCGGCACAGGCAGTCCGCGAGCTCCGGCGGTACGTGGGCGTCCTGGTGGGGGCAAGCGCGGTGGGGCTTGCGGTGACCGCCTGGCTGGTGCCGTGGCAGACCTTCTGGGCCGTGGGCTGGCCGGACTGGGTGGCGCTCCTGCTGGTCACGTGGATTGCGGCCACAGGGCTGGACGAGGAGCCCTTCGACGCCGTGGAGGTCGGCACCGCAGCAGGGTTCGTGGTGCTCGGCCCGCCTCTGGCGGTGTGGATGGCAGCCCTCGCCTCGGTGCTGGCGGACGTGGTGCGCCGGTCTGAAGGGGTCCGCGTGGGCTACCACCTGGGGCGGCGTGTGCTGCCTGCGTTGGTGGCGGGGGCGGTGTACGCGCACGCGGTTCCACTGCAATCGGTGGTGGACGTCGGCCGGAACGCTCTCGGCTACTTGGCGGTGGGCGCGGTGTGGAGCCTGGTGCTGCTCGCGGTCCGCGGCCGGTACTCCGCCTGCCTGACAGGGCTCGCGGTCCTGCGGGGCCTGCAGGCGCAGGCCCGTGCCGCCGCCGCACCCCTCGTGGTCGCTCTACCCGTCGGGTTCGCGGTAGCGTCCCTGTTCCACACCGACCCGGCCGCGGTCGTGCTGCTGCTGTTGCCTGCGCTGCTTGCCCGACGGCTCCAGGATCCCAGTCGGCCCGCTGGGGAGACCGACCCCGTCACCGGTTTTGACTTGCCGCACCGGCTGTGGGAGCGGCTGCAGCAGGAAATGCTGCGGGCTTCTCGGTCGCGGCAGCCGCTGGCCCTGGTCGTGCTGGCGTTGGAGAACCTGGAAGAGCTGCGGCGCGCACTCGGAGGGGTGGGTGCTGGGAGCGTGATGCGGGACGTGGCGCAGGCGGTGCGCCGGGAACTGCGCCGGTCGGACTACGTGGCGCACCTGGCCGAAGATCGTCTGGCGTGCGTGCTGCCGGGCGCAACCGTGGAGCAGGCAGAGCGGGTGGCTGCCAGGATCCGCAGCGAGGTGGTCATGCGCACGCCCGCCCGTGTGTCGTTCGGGGTGAGCG
>BEII01000352.1 GCA_002898935.1 bacterium HR32 | reverse complement strand
CGTCCAGCACGCAGGCAGCCTGCTGCAGGAAGCGGTCGGCGGCAGTCGGGGCCAGCCACGCCGCTCGGTCCACCCCTCGCAGCAGTTCCGGCGCCTCTCCCCCGCACACCAGACACCTGAGCCGGCCCTGCCCGAATAGGTCTGCGAGGGTCTCGCGGACCCTGTGCGGCAGGCCGGGGTGGTCGTAGGTTACCGCGCCTTCCGACGCGAGCCGCTCTGCCCACCGCACCGCAGAGCGCCCGCCCGCTGCGAACAGCACCGACCGCGCGTGCTCGCGTACCCAAGTGGCCACGAGCGCCTCGCGGCCCTCGACCTGTCTGTGGTCCACAAGCCGAACCCCTGTCCTCGGGGTCAGGTCTCCGAAGGCTTCCCAGCCGTCGGGTGCCCTGGCCGACGGGTCCCACACGACCCAAAGCGAAGGGCCCGGGTGCTGCGCCAGGAACTCCGGGAGTTCGGCGGACCACCACCCCTCGGCTACCACGACGGCGCCCGGATCCAGCACGTCGGGCCACAACGCCAAGGAAGCCCGTGTGGTGAACACCGCGTCTCCGCCGCCCTGACGGATCACCTCCTGCGTTTCTGCGAGCTCCCAAGCCGGCAGGAGTCCGTGCAGGCGCACCGGGTCCAAGCCTGCCCGCTCCAGCCCTCGCCGCCAGACTTCCCAGCGAGCCTCCGCGAGCTCGCAGGTCGGGAAGACGCACACGACGCGGCGTCCGGCCACAGCGCAAGCGGCCGCGGCTGCGGCCACGAGGTCGGACCAGGCCTTCCCCGGGGCGCTGGCCACGAGGGCGCGGCCTCCCTCCTGGACGCACCTCAGGGCGCGCCGGGGGCCCTCCGCAAGATCCCTCCCGCCCGTTACCAGCCGCACGAGCCGGTCTGTGTCTAAGCAGGCCTCAAAGGCTCTGCGCACCCGGCGGAGCTGGGACCGCTCCGCGTCCTCCTCCAACTCCAGCCGGACGTTCACGCCCAAGTGGCGGTCGCCCCCACCTGTGACGCTTGCGACCGTGGCTCGGTAGCGGGCTCCCCGATCCATCTGGGGGCTCAGCCGGCCAGCCACCGTGGCGCTGAGGTAGCCGACCGACGTGCCGTCCTCGCGCACCACACGGACCGCGTGCGCGTCGTGGGGGTTTGCAGGCTCCCGGACAAGGCGCAGCGGCTCGCCCGGCCGCAGCTGAGCCACCACCTCCTGCCGGCCCTCGAAGGTCACGCCCACCACCTTCGTGTACAGCGCCGGCCGCAGCTCCACCCCGCGGTACACATCCGCCAGGTAGTCCTCGGCGCGGTCCCGAAGCCGCCGCAGCAGGGCCCCGGTGTCCGACAGCACCCGCTCGGTGTCCACCTCCGGCGCAGACAGGTCTTCCACCACGAGCCGGACTCCGCCCCTCCAGCGGTCGCGCTCCGGGAACCCGGCGAGCTGCAGGGTCGGACGCGCGAAGGCCACAAGTTCCCCCCACGCGCCGAGCCCGAACCCTACGGCCTCCACCGCGCGGGTACCGTCCCAAACCCGCATCCACAGGTGCTCGCTCGTGCCCCAGGATCCGACCTCCAGGGGTTCCACGCCGGCCACGAGGACGAGGGGGCGTGGGTTGCCCGCCCCGTACGGCTCGAGCCGCTCCAGCTCTTCGACGAGCCGCTCGTCCAGGTCCGCCAGCGAGGCTTCGGCTTCCACGGTCAGCGTTGGGACGAACGCCTCCGGCCCGAGGCGGTCAGACACCGCGCGCTCGAACCGCTCCCGGAACGCCTGGAGCCACTCGGAAGGAAGCTCCAGGCCCGCTGCCTGCGCGTGCCCGCCGAAGCGGTCCAGCAGGTGCGCGCAGTCCCCCAGAGCGTCCACCAGGTCCAGCCCGGGCACGCCACGCGCGGAACCGCGGGCGCGGGGCCCGTCCACGGACAGCGCCACGGCAGGCCGTCCGTACGCCTCCCGCAGCCGGCCCGCCACGAGCCCCACCACGCCCGGATGCCATCCCTCCGCCCAAACCACCACCGCAGGCCGCTCCCCGAGCGCCAGCTCTTCCACCTGAGCGAGGGCTGCACCGAGCGCCTCCTCGTGCAGCCGCTGTCGGTGGGCGTTGTGTGCCTCCAGCCGCGCGGCCAAGTGCTGGGCCTCCCCGGGGTCGTCGGTGAGCAGCAGCCGCAGGCTCCAACCCGCGGAGTCCACGCGGCCTGCGGCGTTCAGCCTGGGTGCGAGCCGCCAAGCCACGTCGTCCGCACGCACCGGGCCCGAGACTCCCGCGACCCGCACCAGCTCCCGCAGCCCCGGAAGAGGGGAGGCTGGGATCCGTTCGAGGCCCGCCCGCGCGAGCACGCGGTTGTCCCCCACCAGGGGGACCACGTCCGCCACGGTGGCCAGGGCCACGAGCTCCAGGAGCTCTTCGGTGCGCCTAGCGCCCGCGAGCCCGCGCACGGCGCGGACCACTAGCCAGGCGAGAGCGGTGGCGCAGTAGTCCCGGAACGGGTAGGGCCGGTCGTCGAGTTTCGGGTCTACCACCACGTCCGCGGGGGGGAGTGCAGGCGGAGGCGCGTGGTGGTCCACCACGACGGTCTGCACGCCCAGGTCGCGCGCCAGCTCCAGCGCCGCAAACGCCCCCACGCCGCAGTCCACGGTCACAAGACAACGCACCCCCGCCTCCGCCAGGGACCGCACCGCTTCCGGCGAAACCCCGTAGCCCTCCCGGAGCCGGTGAGGCACGTAAGGCGTCACCTCCACCCCGAGCCCGCGCAGGCCGCGGACCAGCACCGCCACCGCGCACACGCCGTCCGTGTCGAAGTCGCCGTACACCGCGATGC
>BEII01000351.1 GCA_002898935.1 bacterium HR32 | reverse complement strand
GCGGCGAGGACCACCCGGCAGCGAGCGCAGTACGTCACCTGCTCCAGGAGCACCGACTTCGATACGAAGTGGTCGTGCGCAACCCGGAGACCGGAGATTTCACGGTGCGGGAGGTGGACCGCCCCGGCCCGACTTTGCTGGTCACCACAGCGGTGCGCGGACCTGGCGGGCAGCTTGGGACGAGACTGTGGCTGCTCCAGGTGCCGGACGATGAAGCGCGCCTACGGGAAATCCTGGAGGCTCAGGGCGAGTTGGAGGAGCAGGGTGCCGCCGGACCTGATGAGGCGCTCCGCGCGTACCAGGCGTACCTGCAGCACTTGTCCCCATGGGATGTTGTGGTCCCATACGCTCGCGCCCTCGCCCGCCTGCTGGCCAGGTCGATTGTCGGCCCACGTGTTCTGCGTGACTTCCAGCGGCTCTTGGCGTTGGTCAAGGCAGCAGCCGTGCTCCGCCACGGCCACCGGCAGCGGGATGCACGCGGCCGGCTGGTAGCCGATCTAGAGGACTACGCCACCGTCCGCGAGCTTGTGGATGACATGTACGCCACGACGGCCGCAGGCGGGGCCACAGACCTGGTCCGCGCTGTAGTCCGAGCC
Source organism: bacterium HR32 (assembly GCA_002898935.1). Lineage (GTDB taxonomy): Bacteria > Sysuimicrobiota > Sysuimicrobiia > Sysuimicrobiales > Sysuimicrobiaceae > Tepidifontimicrobium. Next base: position 2,219 of record BEII01000351.1, on the reverse strand, counting down.
GTCCGGGAGGCGAAGGACGAAGGGGTGGAACGCGTTACGTACGGCGAGGTAGCCCGGCGGTTAGGGCTCCGCAGGGAACAGGTCCGCAGGGCGGCCGAGGTCGCGCTGAGGGCTGGGTGGCTCATCAACAGGTCCGCAGATCGGAAGGGGGCCTGGGCTACCCTCGAGCCTGGCGACCCCCCACCCGAAAGGGCGGGCCTACCCCTGGCGGAGGATGTGGCCCGAGAGTGGGGGGCACCCCTCTCATCTTCCGGTGATCCGTGTGACGTTGTGACGTTTGCCCGAAAGCCGCACCACTACGGCCCGCAAAACGCCACAGGAGATGTCACACCCGCTGCCCGGTTTGTGACGTTCGGCCCGGAGGAGGGGGTGGTCTCCCCGACCCCTGGGGGCCCGGCCATCGGAGAATGTCAAATGTCACAGGGCGCCCGTCCCGGGCGTGACGTTTGGGCCTGGCGAGAATCCGCTCTGGACGGAGATTTCAGTCAAACGTCACAACGTCACACCACTAGGGGGATAGAAGCGGACATCCCCGACATCCTGCCCGACCCAGAGGCGGGGCCGCCCCCCTGGGAGGACCTGGGTCGGGACGAGGATGTGCTTGTGGACGAGGCGCTGGACGTCTGGCACGTGCCGCAGCGCCACAAGGGATGCGGGGGGTTGTGGGCCCCATCGGAGGAGGGTTGGGAGCGCTGTACAGCGTGCCGGGCACGCCGGCCGGCAAAAACGTGCCAGGGAGGAGCCGATGAGATCAGGACGGGTCAAACGGGCGGTGCGTGAATGGCTGGACACCCGGCCGAGCATGCAGCTGGCCTGCGGCTGCGTGGCCACCCCTTGCCCCTGCTGCCCAGGCGGGGTTGTGCTGATCGCAGATGCGGGCGCTTGCCAGGTGGGTGGGTCCGTGGTGTTGCATCAGGCACTACTGGAGCACGCCCGGCGCGAGTGGGATTGCCTGGAGATGCTTGTGAGGCGCGCTGATCATGTCACGCCGTGCGACGGGGGTGCGGGATGATCGGACGTCACCATGTCAAGCCAGAAAAGGCGCCGTACGGGTCTGACGGAGGCGATGCCGCCACGCCACAGCCACCGCATGGGCAGGAGGTGTTCCTGGTTGCCCTACCAGCCCGCACAGCAGCCGGGCTGCGGGCCTGGGCTCGGGCTCTGTGGGTAACCCCGGAGCAGATGGCGAGCCTCTGCTTGACGATCATCCTGGAGCATGAGGCGCAGCAAAACCCAGACGTGGCGCAGGCCATGCAGGAGGAACGCTGATGGCGTCGGTCATCGAACTCATCCTCCGCGCGCACGCGGATCCGGCATCTCTCCAGCAGGCGCGGGAGCAGATCCGGCAGTCCATCACCGGGGCCGTGCAGGAAGCCGGCCGCCGGTTCGAGCAGGCCCTCACCAGCCCCCTGCAGCAGCTGGCCACGCGCATGCGGTCCGTCGGCGACCAGCTGTCGGCTGCGATCACGCTACCTATCGCAGGACTGGGGGTCGCGGCCAGCCGTGCTTTCCTGGGCCTCGATCGGACGATCGCTCAAATTTCGGTTCTTACCGGGGCCAACCGCGAGGAGGTTGAGCGACTAACGCGCGCCCTGAGGGACTTGGCCCACGAGACCGGCCGGGGGCCGCAGGAGCTAGCGGAAGCGCTCTACTTCGTTCTGTCCAGCGGCATCCAGGCGAGTCACGCGATGGACGTGCTGGCTGCCTCCGCAAGGGCCGCTGCCGTGGGGCTCGGCGCGACACAGACCGTGGCGGACGCGGTCACCACCGCGATGAACGCCTACGGCCAGGCTAACCTGAACGCGGCGGACGCGACGGCCATCCTCCTGGCAGGCGTCCGCGAAGGGAAGGCGGAGGCGGACGCCCTGGCCGGTGCCATCGGTCGCGTGGTCCCTGTCGCTGCGCAGATGGGCGTGTCGTTTGACCAGCTCGTCGCTGCACTCGCCGCCATGACGCGCTCCGGCCTCAGCGCCGAGGAGGCCGTCACGGCCTTGCGGGCCGTGCTGACCGACGTCCTGCAACCTAGCCGCGAGGCGGAGCAGGTCCTGCAGGCTATTGGCCTGAGCAGCGCCCAGCTGCGCCAGCAGCTCCGCGAACAGGGGTTGCTCGCTGTGCTGGAGACCCTGCGAGAGCGTTTCGCCAACAACACGGAAGCACTGTCCGGCGTCTTCGACAACGTGCGGGGCCTGGTCGGTGTGCTGAACCTACTTGGCCTGAAC
>BEII01000350.1 GCA_002898935.1 bacterium HR32 | reverse complement strand
CATCCGGTAAGATCGCGGCCGGCCGGCGCCCCTCCCCGGGCAGGATCCCTCCCGCGCCCACCGAATCTGATCCTGTAGCACCGCAAAGGGGGGTGAGCGCATGGGGAGCGCGAGCGGCTCTTCTCGTGGCGGTCTCGTGGTCTTCGTGCTGGTCGCCGTGCTGGTGGCAGCCCTCGCGGGGTACTGGGTCGGCACGCGCCGCGCAGGCCCGACGACCGCGGAGGAGCGCAAGCTCGAGATCTTCCACTGGTGGACCGCGGGCGGTGAACGCGAGGCCGCGGACGCCATGTTCAAGGCCTTCAAGGCGAAGCACCCGGACGTGGAGATCGTGGAGAACCCGGTGGCGGGCGGCGGCGGGGTGAGCCACCGGGTGGTCCTGCAGGCGCGGCTTTCGGCCGGGATCCCGCCCGACACCTGGCAGACCCTGGGCGGAGCGGAGCTCAAGAGCTACGTGGACGGCAAGTACCTGGAGCCCCTGGACGACCTGTGGAACGAGTTGAGGTATCGGGAAGTGATCCCCAAGCCGCTCGCCGACGCGGTCACCATCGGCGGGCATCCGTACGTGGTGCCGCTCAACATGCACATCCAGAACATCCTGTACTACAACAAGCGCCTGTTCGACCAACTCGGGTTGCAGCCCCCCACCACCTTCGCGCAGCTCCTTGAGGTCGCGTCCCGCATCAAGTCGGCCCGGCCCAACATGCAGCCCATCGCCCTCGGCACCAAGGAGAAGTGGGAGGCCGCCTTCCTCCTGGACAGCTTGCTGCTGGAGTCCGGAGGGCCCGAGTACTACGTGCGGCTCTACAAGGGCGAAGTGGACGTCCGCACCGACCCCACCTTCCGCCAGGCCCTCCAGAGGCTGCAGGCGCTGCTGCCCTTCGTCCACCGGTTCCACGCGGGGCTCACGTGGGACGAGTCCTGCGGCCTGCTGGTGTCCGGGGACTCTGCCATGGTCCTCATGGGGACGTGGGCCATCGGGTACTTCAAGAGCCGCGGGTGGGAGCCTGGCCGCGACTTCGGCGCCGTGACCTTCCCGCAGGCGCCGGACCGCATCCTGCTGTTCCACCCGGATACGTACGGGCTCGCCACCAAGGCCCCGCACCGGCGCACGGCTCTGGATTGGCTGCGGGTGGTGGCCTCCCCCGACCTGCAGATCCCCACGGACGTCACCCAATGCGGGCTGTTCGCGCGGCTCGACATCGACCCGCAGCAGTTCCCCGACCCCATCCGCCGCGAGCTGCAGACCTTCGTCCGGAGCAACCCCGGCAAGCTGATCCTGGACCAACACGGGAGCATCGCGCCCTTCAGCTTCACCCAGGCGTACTGGGATGTGGTGGCTGCGTTCGTCTCCCAGCCCAACGTGGCCAACACCGTCGCGCGGGTGGCGGAGCTGTTCACAACGTACAAGGTGAAGGAGGAGGCCGCGTGGTACCGCTGGCCGTAGGGCCCGCGGTGCGCTAGGACTCGCCGTGCACACCGTGGGGGTGGTGCGGGCAGGCGGCGCCGCGCGAGCGGGGCCCCGCCTGCCCGCCCTGGAAGCCCTTCCCTTCGCCCTACCCCTGCTGGTCTTCCTCGTGACCCTCTACGGCATGCTGGGGTGGACGCTGTACGTCTCCCTGTCCGAGTGGTCCGGCACCGCGCCCGACTACCGCTTCGCGGGGCTACGGTGGTACCGACTCATGTGGGGGCTGGACCGCTTCTGGGTGGACCTCGGCAACAACGTGCGCTGGCTCGTGTTGGGCGTGGCACCCACCGCGGTGTTCGCCCTGCTCCTCGCCTACCTCCTGGAAATCGCGTCCAGCCGCAGGCTCGAGGCGTACCTGCGGACGCTGATCCTCTACCCCGCGGCCATGTCCTTCATCGCCACGGGCACCATCTGGTCGTGGATGTACCAGCCGGACCGCGGGGTGCTGAACACCCTCGTGCGGGCCGCGGGGCTCGGAGGGCTGGCGAGCGGCTACACCACGGACCCGGCTACCGCCACCTACTGGCTCATCGTGATCTTCGTGTGGCAGTACTTCGGCATGTCCGTGCTCCTCCTACAAGCCTCCCTGCGCACCACCGAGCTCCAGGAGATGGTGGAGGCGGCGAGGCTGGACGGAGCGTCGCACCTGCGCACCCTCCTCCAGGTGATCGTGCCGAACGTCCGAGGGGGAGTCCTGGTGGTCGTGAGCTTACTGCTCATCTCCGCCCTTAAGGTCTTTGACATCGTGTACGTGGTGACCTTCGGAGGGCCGGGGTACGCCACGGACGTCCTGGCCTTCTTCATGTTCATCGCCACGTTCCAGCAGCGGCTGGTGGCTTTGGGCGCGGGGCTCGCCATGGTAATCTTCGCCCTGGCTTTCCTCGTCATCGTCCCGTACACCGTCTACGCTCTGCGCCGCTGGTTCGAATGAGATCTTCCAGTGCTTCCCTACGGGTGCTGGCCACGCTGGCCACGGTGGGGCTATCGGCCGCGTACCTGCTCCCCGTGTACGTGATGTTCGTGACGTCGCTGAAGACCCCGCTGGAAGTGACCCAGCGCCAGTACCTCCTGCCCAGCGCGGACCTCCAGTGGGAGAACTACGCCACCGCTTTGCGCCTCGTGTGGCCCTCCCTGGTGAACTCCGCGGTCGTGGCGGGGACGGTGACCCTGCTCGCGGTGGCCTCCGGCGGCCTCGGCGGCTACTACCTGAGCCGCTTCCGCACCCGCTGGTCCAGACTGCTGTTCGTGCTGGTGGCCGTCGCCCTGTACCTGCCCTACCAGGCGGTCCTGATCCCCCTCGTGCAGCTCGTCGCGGCTACCCGCCTCGCGCTCACCCACTGGGGCCTCATCCTTAGCTACCTGAT
>BEII01000349.1 GCA_002898935.1 bacterium HR32 | reverse complement strand
CAGGGGACATGAGCCTTCGAGTGGAGAGCCTTTCCCTGCGGTACGCCACCGGGGTGGAGGTGCTCCGGGACGTGAGCCTGGAGGTGGCGGCGGGAGAGTTCGTGTCGGTGGTGGGGCCCAGCGGGTGCGGCAAGTCCACGCTCCTCAACGTGGTCGCCGGACTCGTGGACCGGCGTGGCGACGTGGACCGCTCGGGCCGGATCACGTGGAACGGCCGCGAGATCCGCACCGCTTCCGACTGGGCGGGCCAACTGGGTTACGTGTTCCAGCGGGACACGCTGCTGCCCTGGTTCACGCTGGAGCAGAACGTCGAGCTGGGGCTGCGGGTACGCGGAGTCCCGCGGGAGGGCCGGGAGCGCAGGGTGCGGGAGCTGGTGCGGACGGTGGGGCTCGCGGGGTTCGAGCACGTCTTCCCGCACCAGCTGTCCGGGGGCATGCGCCAGCGGGCGCAGCTGCTGCGGACCTTGGCGTACGACCCGCAGGTGGTCCTGATGGACGAGCCCTTCGGCGCCCTGGACGCCCACACCCGCCTGGGGCTGCAGCGCGAGGTGACGGAGACCTGGTCGGGCCTGCGCAACACCGTCCTGTTCGTCACCCACGACCTCTCCGAGGCCATCGTGATGGCGCAGCGGGTGGTGTTGCTGTCGCACCGGCCCGGGCGCGTGGTGCGGGTGTACGAAGTCCCCTTCGGGTACCCCCGCGACCCCATCGAGCTGCAGGGGAGGCGGGAGTTCGCGTTGCTGTACGCGGAGATCTGGCAGGGGCTGGCCCGGGAGTTCCGCGCCCAGGACTCCCAGCAGGTGCGCGCGGCAGCGAGGGTGTGACGTGTCCGCGGTGGGCACGCGGGAGGTGGCAGCAGGCGAGGTTCGGCGGCCGGCCCACGCCCGCCGGGGGCCGGGCAACGCGGCGCTGCGGATCGGCGCGGTGGCGCTGGCGGTGGTGGCCTGGGAGCTTGGTACGGGTGGGGTCGGCTACCGGCCGCTACCGCCCGCGCTGCTGCCGAGCCCAGGGGAGACGTGGCAGAGCCTCGTGCAGTACGCGCGCTCGGGGCTGCTGGCGGTGGACGTGAGCCGGACCCTGACCCAGGCGTTCTTGGGACTTGGGCTGGGCATGGTGGCGGGCACGCTGTTGGGTGTAGCGCTGGCGTACGCCCCGCGGGTGGGGGATGCGCTGGAGCCGCTGCTGGCGGCCCTGAACTCCCTGCCCCGGGTGGCCGTGGCGCCACTCCTGATCATCTGGTTCGGCCTGGGCATCACCTCCAAGGTGCTGCTGGCCTTCTTCACCGTGGTGTTCGTCATCTTCATGAACACCTACGCGGGCGTCCGGAGCGTGGACCCCGACCTGGTGCGGGCCGTCCAGGTCCTCGGCGGCGGGGCGGGCCACGTGGCGCGGTGGGTGGTGTTCCCGTGGGTGGCCGGGTGGGTGTTCGCCGCGCTGCGGACCAGCGTGAGTCTGGCCCTGGCCGCCACGGTGACGGGCGAGTTCGTGGGCTCCACCCAAGGTCTCGGGTACCGCATGGTGCTGGCCACCGGCGTGCTGGACACGCCCAGGGTGTTCGCCATCCTGCTGGTGCTCATGACCGTGGGCTACCTGGTGGTGGAAGGCGCCCGGCGGGTGGAGGGCTACCTGCTGCGGTGGCGGCCGGAAGCGGCCATCTCGTGAGAGGAGGGGGGACGGTGGGAAGGAGGAGCCGGTGGGCGGTATGGGTCACGGTGGCGTGCCTGCTGGCGGGGGCGAGCGTTGCGCCCGCACAGGTGCGTTCCCGGGTTCAGATGGCAGGGGTGTTGTCCTACGAGCAGAACCTTCCGGTGTTCGTCGCCCTGGCGCGCGGCTTCTACGAGCAGGAAGGGGTGGAGGTCACCCGCCTGGTGTTCGGCTCCGGTGGCGCCATGCGCACCGCCATGATGGCCCGGGAGTTCGACTTCGGCTACTTCGCGTTCGTCCACGTGCCGCTGGCACGCCTGGGCGGCTCGCCGTGGAAGGCGATCCTGGCCTTGCACGACCGCGAGATCTTCAGCCTGGTGGTGCGTAACGAGCTGCGGGACCAGGTCCGCCGGGTGGAGGACCTGCGGGGCCGGGCGGTGGGCTTCTCCCTGCCCGGGGCAGGGTCGTGGATGGCGGCCAACGTGTTCCTACGCAAGGCTGGGCTGGATCCCGAGCGGGATGTCCGCTTCCTGCCGCTTGGCGGAGACCCCGCGGTCATCTACAGCGCCATCCGGACGGGGCGCGTGGACGCCTTCTCCGCGTGGGAGCCCACCACCACTCGGGTGCTGCTGGAGGGGCTGGCGTACGCCCTGGTCCGGGCCTGGGCGGACCGGGACCACCGGGAGTGGTACGGCTCCGACCGGGCCCTCTCCCTCATGCTGGTCACCCGTGAGGACGTGATCCAGCGCGACCCGGACCTCGTCGGCCGGATCGTGCGCGCAACCCGGCGCGGCCTGGAGGCCGTGCGGGCGACGTCTCCGGAGCGGCTCGCCACGGAACTCATGGACCACCCGCGGACCCGCGAGTACTTCAGCGGCCTGCAGCGGCCGTTCGTGGTGGAGATGTTCCGGAAGATCCGAGGGGGGTTCGGCACCGGGTGCATCAGCCGGCGGGGCTTCGAGGCGGAGATGCGGCTCGCGGTGCAGTACCAGGTGGTGCGGCAGCCCGTCTCCTTCGAGGAGTTCGCGGACACGCGGTGGGCGGGTGCCTGCCCCTGAAGGAGGTCGCGGTGCGGGACGGCGGCTGGCTCGAGCGGGTGGTGTCGGAGGTCCGGCGAGGCTGGATCCCCGCGGGAGTGTACAGCGACCCGGAGGTGTTCGCCGCGGAGGTGGAGCGGGTGTTCGGCCGCG
>BEII01000348.1 GCA_002898935.1 bacterium HR32 | reverse complement strand
CTACCGTGGTAGACGGGAGTGGGTGACGTGCCCACTCCTTCGTTTTGCGGTGGGGGAGCGCAGGGTGCGGCGGGAAGAGGTGATCCGGCGGGTCCACCAGCTGGCGCTGTCCATCGCGGACCGGGTGGGCGTGGAGTTGGTGGACGTGGAGCTGGCCGGGGAAGGAGGCCGGACGGTGCTGCGCGTGCTGGTGGACCGGGAGGGCGGGGTCGGTGTGGAGGAGTGCGCCCGGGTGAGCGAGATGCTCTCGCGGCAGCTGGACCTGGAGGACCCCATCGCGCACCGGTACACCCTGGAGGTGTCCTCGCCGGGGCTCGACCGGCCCCTGCGGCGGGCTGGCGACTTCGACCGGTTCGCGGGCCGCGCGGTGGAGGTGGTGACCGCACAGCCCGTGGAGGGCCAGCGGCGGTTCGTCGGCCGCCTGGGCGGGCTGCACGGGGGCCGCGTGGTCCTGCACCTGCCGGACGGAAGGGAGCTCCGGCTGCCCCTGGGGGAGGTGGCCGAGGCCAGGCTGCGGGTAGACCCCGAGGAGATCCTGCGGGACCTGCGCAGGAGGCGGCGAGAAGAGGTGGGCGGATGAACGGAGAACTGATTCGCGCGTTGGAGCAGCTGGAGGAGGAGCGGGGGATTTCGAAGTCCGTGCTCCTGGAGGCGGTGGAGTCCGCCCTGGTGTCCGCGTACAAGAAGAACTTCGGCGGCACGGGCCAGAACGTGCGGGTGGAGGTGGACCCCAGGACGGGGGAGATCCGCGTCTTCAGCGTGAAGACGGTGGTGGAGCGGGTCCAGGACCCGGCCACCGAGCTGTCCCTGGAGGAGATGCGCAAGGAGGACCCGACCGCGGAGGTCGGGGACGTGGTGGAGGAGGAGATCACCCCCAAGGAGTTCGGCCGGATCGCAGCCCAGGCCGCCAAGCAGGTGGTGGTCCAGCGGATCCGTGAGGCCGAGCGGGAGATGGTCAAGCGGGAGTTCGAAGAGCGCGAAAAGCAGGTGGTCACCGGGCAAGTACAGCGGGTGGAGAAGGGAAACGTCTATGTGGACCTGGGCCACCGGGGCCACCGGGTGGAAGGGGTGCTGAGCAAGACGGAGCAGATCCCCCGGGAGTCCTACCGGCAGGGCGAGCGGATCAAGGTGTACGTCATGGAGGTGCGCGACGCCCCCCGCGGTCCGCAGATCCACGTGTCCCGGGCGCACCCGGGGCTCGTGCGTGCCCTGTTCGAGCAGGAAGTTCCGGAGATCCGGGAGGGCATCGTGGTGATCCAGAACGTGGCCCGGGAGCCTGGGGCGAGGACGAAGATCGCCGTCTACTCCCGGGATCGGAACGTGGACCCGGTGGGTGCCTGTGTCGGCCCGAAGGGTTCCCGGGTCCAGGCGGTGGTGGACGAGTTGCGGGGGGAGAAGGTGGACATCGTGCCGTGGAGCCCCGACCCCGCCCAGTTCGTGGCCTCGGCCCTGCAGCCCGCCAAGGTGGTCCGGGTGGAGATCGACGAGGAGACGAAGACCGCGCGGGTGATCGTACCCGACAACCAGCTCTCGCTCGCCATCGGCCGGGAGGGGCAGAACGCCCGGCTCGCGGCCAAGCTGACGGGCTGGCGCATCGACATCAAGAGCGAGACCCAGGTGCGGGAGCAGGAAGCCGCGAAGCTGTTCGTGGACCTGACACCCGAGGAGCTGGCGCAGTTCACGTCGCCGCAGGACGGGGAGGCCAACCCTGCGGAGCGGGCCGAGGGCCCCTCCGAACCCGCGGCGCAGGGCTAGGAGGACCGGTTGGCCAAGGTCCGCAAGGTGCCGTTGCGCATGTGCGTGGGCTGCGGTGCCATGCGGCCCAAGATGGAAATGGTGCGCGTGGTGCGTACGCCCCAGGGTGAGGTCAAGGTGGACACCACGCGCAGCGCGAAGCTGAGCGGGCGGGGGGCGTACGTGGAGCCCCGCCTGGAGTGCCTGGAGGCCGCGCGGAAGGGGCGCAGGCTTGACCGGGCGCTGGAGGTGGAGGTCCCGGAGGGGGTGCTGGCCGAGCTCGAGCAGGAGGTCCGCCGGCGGGCCGCTCAGGCGGCGGGCGGAGTGGGGCGGCCGTAGGAGGCTGGGATGCGACTGCACGAACTGGCGAAAGCGCTGGGCATCAGCACCAAGGAGGCTGCGGACCGCCTTGCCGCCCTGGGCCACGAGGTGAAGCCGAACCCTCAGGTGGCGGTGCCGGAGGCCGCCCTGCGTGTCCTGCGGGAGCAGCACCCGGACCTGCCACGAGACGGCGGGGCGCGGCCCAAGGCCCCGGCCAAGCCGAAGAAGCCGCCTGCGCCGCCACCTCCTCCGGAGCCCGCGGGCCCCAAGCGGCGTATTATCAAGCGCGCGGAGGACGTAGCCCGGGAGCGCGAGGAGCAGGAGCGGCTCGCGGCGGAGGCCGCCCGCAAAGCCGCGGAGGAAGCCGCCCGGCTGGCGGAGGAGGCAGCCCGTCAGGCGGCTGCTCCCCCTCCGCCGCCCCCGCCCCCGCCGGAGCCGCAGCCCGCGCCTGAAGCGCCCAAGCCCGCGAGCGTGCCTCTCCCCGAGCGGCACGCGGAGCCCGCGGTCACCATCTCGCCCGAGGTGTTGAAGAAGGTCAGCCAGCCGCGGCCTGAGCCGCGGAAGGCTCCCCCTCCACCCCCCCCTTCGCTCCGGCAGGCGCGCAAGCCGCCGCCGCCACCGCCGTCACCCAGGATCCGCAAGCCCGTGGTGAAGACGCCGGAAGCCCCGGCCCCCGTACCCACCGTGGCCGCGGAGGTGCGGCTGGAGGGCTCGCTGACCGTGGGGGAGCTGGCGCAGCGGCTCGGCCTGCCCGCGGCGGACGTGGTCCGGAAGCTCATCGAGGTCGGCATCCTGGCGG
>BEII01000347.1 GCA_002898935.1 bacterium HR32 | reverse complement strand
CGCAGAGCACCACCGTGCACCCCGTACCGCCTTCCAGGTCGGTGGCGTGCCCCACCCGGATCCCCTCTACGTCGGTGATGGCCGGCACCGCGTCCCTCCTGGTTAGCTCACCTCTCCGGCCACGATGCGCTTGCACCCGCCGTCGGGCAGGCGCAGGACGAGCGCGCCGTCTTCGTCCACGTCCTCCGCCACGCCCTCGTACACCCCCGAGGGCACGTGCACCCGCACCCGGCGGCCCAGGGTCGTGCTGCGGCTCCGCCACCACTCCAGGAGGGTGGCCCAGTCATGGCCGCGGAACATCTCGTACACGATCTCCAGCTCTCCCAGCAGCGCCTGCAGCAACGCCGCGCGGTCCACCGGGCTGCCCTTGACCTCCAGCAGGGACGTGGCTCCCTCGGGTAGCTCCGCGGCGGGGACGTTGGCGTTAATCCCCACGCCGACCACCACCCAGAGGGCGTCCGGTCCGGCCTCCACCAGGATCCCTCCGACCTTGCGCCGGGCGACCACCAGGTCGTTGGGCCACCGCAGGCCCACGGACAGGCCGCACGCCCGCTCCACAGCCCGGCTGGCGGCCACGCCCACCGCGAGGCTCAGGCGCGGGACCTCGTGCGGCGCGGCGATGGGACGGAGCACCACGGACATCCAGATGCCGCCCGGCGGGGAAACCCACGGCCGGCCCAGCCGTCCCCGGCCCGCGGTCTGCTCCCGCGCCAGGACCACGGTACCCTCCGGGGCGCCCCCTTCCGCGAGGGTACGCGCCACGTCGTTGGTGGAATCGACCCGCTCGAACCAGTGGATGCGCCGGCCCACGTAGCGCGTACGCAGCGCCCGCTCCACCTGCTGCAGCTCTCCCGCGGCCGGGTCGGTCACAGGCGCCGCACCTCCTGGTCGGCCACCGCCCCCACTAGGTCCCGCAACGGCGTGCCGTCCGGCAGCACCAGGTCCGGAGCGACTTCGAATAGCGGCACGAGGACGAACGCGCGCTGGCGCAACCTGGGGTGCGGGATCTCCAGGTCCGGCTCGCACACCACGCGGTCGCCGTACAGCAGCACGTCCACGTCCACGGTGCGGGGACCCCACCGGACCTGCCGCGCCCGCCCCAGGGCCGTCTCCACGCGCTGCGCGCAGGCCAGCAGCGCCCTGGGCTCCAGGGTCGTGCGGACCTCCGCGACGAGGTTCAGGAACGGGCCCTGGGGAACGGGGCCCCAGGGCGCGGTCTCGTACACGGAGGACGTGCGCACCACGTGTATGGCCTCCGCCTCCAGGCGCGCGAGGGCTTCCTCCAGGTAGCCGCGTCGGTCGCCCACGTTGGACCCCAGGGACAGAAACACCCGCTCCGTCATACCGCTGACGGGCCCACGCGGGCCGTGCGCCGGCGTTCGACCTGCACCGCCGCGTACGCCACCGGCCCTCCCACGTCCGCGTGCGGCTTGCGGACCTCCACGCGCACCGCCTCCACCCCGGCCAGGCGCAGCAGGCTGTGCGCCACGTCCTCCGCCAGCGCTTCCAGCAGCTGCTTGGGCGGGCCGGTCAGGACCGCCTCCACCCGCCGGTACACCTCCCGGTAGTCCACGGTGTCCGCGAGGTCGTCGCTGTGCCCGGCCGGGTGCAGGTCGCATTCCAGCTCCACGTCCACGAAGAACACGCCACCCCGCTCGCGCTCCTCGGCTAGGACGCCGTGGCGGGCGAAGAACGCCATGTCCTTCAACACGATGCGGTCCACGCAGGCCTCCGCAGCCATCCTACCCCACCGGGTTCCACCCACGCACCACCGCGTCCGCCACGCGTACCACCCGCACCATGGCCCGCACGTCGTGCACCCGCACCACGTCCACGCCGAAGGCCACCGCCAGCGCCACCACCGCCGCCGTCCCCTCCACGCGCTCGGCGGGCGGCAGCCCGCCCAGCACGATTCCAATGGTGCTCTTGCGGGAGGGGCCCAGAAGGACGGGGCAGCCGAGATCCCGCAGGGCGCTCAAGTGGCGGACCAGGGCCAGGTTGTGCTCCGGGCGCTTCCCGAACCCGAAGCCTGGGTCCACGATCACCTGGTCGCGGCGGATCCCTCGCGCCTCCGCCCAGCGGATCCGCTCCGCGAGGAAGTCCCGTACTTCCGCCACCACGTCCTGGTACTGCGGGTCGCGCTGCATGTCCTTAGGCGTGCCCTTCATGTGCATGAGCACCACGGGACAGCCGGCTTCCGCCACCACCCGCGCCATCTCGGGGTCAAACCGCAGGGCGCTCACGTCGTTCACCAGATCCGCCCCGGCCGCGAGGGCTGCGCGCGCCACCTCCGCCTTCGTGGTGTCCACGGAGATGGGCACCTGCACCGCGTCGCGCAGGGTCGCCACCGCGGGCACGACCCTACGGAGCTCCTCCTCCACGGGGACCGGGTCTGAACCCGGCCGCGTGGACTCACCGCCCACGTCCAGGAGGTCGGCGCCGTCCGCCACCATCCGCCGGCCGGTCTCCACCACCCGGTCGAGCCAGTCGGGGCCCACGAGCAGGCCGTCGCCGCTGAAGGAGTCCGGGGTCACGTTCAGCACCCCCATGACCAGCGTGCGCTCCCCGAACCGCATCCGCCGCGCGCCGCAACGCATTTCCCGGATGGTCATTCCACGAGCCTCGCCTCCAGCACCCGAAAGTAGTCCAGGTTGCGGGCCTGCAGGGCCGCGGCCGCCACCTTCGCCACCGCCTCCACCGGTACGAGCCCGACGAACTCCGTGGACACCACCCGGGCACCGAACCGCTCCGCCTCCTCCCGGACCGCTTCGTACAGCACGTCCAGCGGGGCGGCGCGATAATCCAGCACGTTCACGGACACCTGGACGCGGCCTCCCGGCAGCGCCCAGCCCGCGGCCTGGACGCCGCGGAATCCGCCGGAGGACT
>BEII01000346.1 GCA_002898935.1 bacterium HR32 | reverse complement strand
CCCGACCAGGAGCTTGGGGAAGTCGACCCCCGCTGCGTCCTTCACCACCTTCCCGCCGGCTCGCACCACGCGTCCTTCGCCGTCCACGAACCGGCATCCCACGATGAAGTCGCGTACCCCGCCGTAGCGGTACCGGCGCGGCCCGCTGAGGCCGCTCGCCACGGTGCCGCCGAGGGTCGCGCCCGCGGCCGCAAGCGGCGGGTCGAACGGGAGGTACTGGCCGTGCCGTGCCAACAGCGCCTCCACCTCGCGGACGGGGGTCCCTGCGAGCGCGGTGAACGTGAACTCGCTGGGTTCGTACTCCACCACACCCCGGAGCGCAGACAGGTCGAGTACCACCCCGTCCGCAGGGCGCAGAGCCGTCTTCGTCCCCCCGCCTCGGGGCCGGACCGCCGGGTGCGCGCGGACCGCGTCTGCCACGCCCTCCGGACGATCCACCTGCACGACGAAGTCGAGCACGGCCTCAGGCACCGGCCGCGGCCAGGGCCGCTGTGGGACGACCCGTCGGGAAGACCTTCCCGCGGTTGGCGATCTCCAGGGGGTCCACCGCGCGCCGCAGCCGGCGCATGGCCTCCACGTCCTCCTCCCCGAACATCTCCGCCAGGTACTCCCGCTTCTCCATCCCCACCCCGTGCTCACCGGTGATGGAGCCGCCGAGGCGGATGCACAGCCGCAGGATCTCTGCGGCCAGCGCCTCCGCACGTTGCAGCTCACCGGGTCGGCGGCCGTCGTACAGGATGAGCGGATGCAGGTTGCCGTCCCCCGCGTGGAACACGTTGGCCACCCGCAGGCCGTAATGCTGGCTCAGCCGCTCGATCTCCGCCAGTGCTATGCCCAGCTGGCTGCGGGGAACCACACCGTCCTGCACCAGGTAGTCGGGACTGAGACGGCCCACGGACGAGAACGCACCCTTGCGGCCCTTCCAGATGCGCTGCCGATCGGCCTCGTCCCGCGCCAGCCGCACCTCGTAGGCCCCCGAGGCCTCTACCACGGCCAGCAGGTGCTGGAGCTCCGCTTCCACCTCGGGCTCTTCGCCTTCCAGCTCCACGATGAGCAGGGCCGCGGCGTCCTGGGGGTAGCCCGCGTGCACCGCAGCCTCCGCGGCCTCGATGCTGAGGCGGTCCATGATCTCCAGGGCGCCGGGCAGTAGCCCCGCGGCCACCACCTGCGCCACCGCCTCGCCTGCGGCCTGCAGGCTCCGGTAAGCCGCGAGCACCGTCCGGTACGCCTCAGGCCGCGGCACCAGGCGCAGGGTGATCTCCAATGCGATCCCCAGCAGCCCCTCGGACCCCACGAAGACCCCCACCAGGTCCGGGCCCACGCCCTCGAGGCTGTCGCCGCCCAAGCGCGTGACCTCCCCGTCGGGCAACACCACCTCCAGCCCCAGGACGTGGTTCGCGGTCATGCCGTACTTCAGGCAGTGGGCGCCGCCGGAGTTGAACGCCACGTTGCCGCCCACGGTGCACACGGGCTGGCTGCTCGGGTCTGGCGCGTAGTACAGGCCGTAGGGTGCTGCCGCCCGGGACACGTCCAGGTTCGCCACGCCCGGCTCCACCACCGCCACCCGCTCGTCCGGGTCCAAGCGCAGGATCCGGTTCATGCGGTTCAGCGCGATGACCACCCCGTCGGGGACCGGCAGCGACCCGCCAGACAGGCTCGTCCCGCTGCCGCGTGCCACGAAGGGAACCCCGTGGCGGTGGCACCACCGGACGGTGGCCACCACCTCCTCCCGTCGCTCTGCGAGCACCACGGCCGTAGGCCGTGCCCGGAAGGCGGTGAGGGCGTCGGACTCGTACGGCGCCAGCTCACCGGGACGGGTCAGGACCCGCTGCGGCGGATAGATGGCCCGCAGGCCTTCTACCACCTGCTTCGCATCCACCGTGCGTCCCCCGAAGGACCGCTCGCGCGGAGGGCTCGGCGCCTAGTCGAGCCGGTCGTACGCGAGCAGGGTCAGGAAGTCGGCGAACTCCTCTCCCAGGACCAGCGCGTCTAGCACCTCCGCCGCGTCCCGGAGTCGGCCGCCGGCTCCCAGGCGCCCGAGCTCCTGGTCACGCATCCGGCGGTACAGGTCGGGGTCCACCGCCCTCCCGTCCTCCATCTTCGCACCGTGGTGGATCCACTGCCAAAGCTGGGCGCGGCAGATCTCCGCGGTGGCCGCGTCCTCCATGAGGTTGTAGATGGCCACAGCCCCCGTGCCCTGCAGCCACGCGTCCAGGTACTGCAGCGCCACGCTCACGTTGTTGTGGACGCCTACCTCCGTCACCTGGCCGCCCGGTACGCGCACGTCCAGCAGGTGGCTTGCCAGCACCTGCACGTCCTCTCGCAGCCGGTGCTTCTGGTGCGGGCGGTTCCCCAGCACCCGGTCGAACGGCCCCCGGGCCACAGCCACCAGGTCGGGGTGGGCCACCCACGTTCCGTCGAAGCCGTCCCCGGCCTCCCGCTCCTTGTCCTCCCGGACCTTGGCCAGGGCCCGCTCGTTCACCTCCGGGTCCTTCCGGCTCGGGATGAAAGCCGCCATGCCGCCGATGGCGTGGGCGCCGCGCCGGTGGCAGGTCTTCACCAACAGCTCCGTGTACGCCCGCATGAAGGGCACGGTCATGGTCACCTGGGCGCGGTCCGGGAGGACGAAGTCCGGCCGGTGGCGGAACTTCTTGATGACGCTGAAGATGTAGTCCCAGCGGCCCGCGTTGAGCCCGGAAGCGTGGTCCCGCAGCTCGTAGAGGATTTCGTCCATCTCGAAGGCGGCCAGGATGGTCTCCACGAGCACCGTGGCCCGGATGGTCCCCCGCGGGATGCCCAGGGCGTCCTGCGCGTACTGGAACACGTGGTTCCACAGGCGCGCCTCCAGGTAGCCCTCGAGCTTCGGGAGGTAGAAGTACCGCCCGGTTCCC
>BEII01000345.1 GCA_002898935.1 bacterium HR32 | reverse complement strand
GCTCGCCCACCTCGCCCTGGGGGAGCGCACGGCCCTCGGGGTCGCGGACCTCCGCGCGGTAGCCGGGGCACGGCCGGCCCACGCTGCCGGCTCGGACCTGGCCCCGGCGGTTCGACACGTAGATGTGGTACAGCTCGGACGACCCGATGCCGTCCACCACCTCCACGCCGAATTTCTCCTTCCAGCGGTGGTACAGCTCCGCAGGCAGGGCCTCGCCCGCGGAGGTGGCCAGCCGCACGCAGGACAGGTCGTAGCGGTCCGCGTCCGGGTGGTTCACCATGGCGTGGATCATGGTGGGCACCTGGACGAGGATCGTGGGGCGGTGGCGCGCCACGAGCTCGAAGATCCGCTCCGGCGTGGACCGCTCGGGGAACACCACGCCCGCGGCCCCCACGCCGAAGGGGAACAGGGCCGTGCAGTCCCGCGCGTAACCGAAGAACAGTTTAGGGACCGGGAGGACCACGTCGTCCGGCGTGTACCGGATCACCTCCTGCGCGTAGTTCCAGAAGCTGAGGTACGGCGCGAAGTGGCAGTGCACCACCGCCTTGGGCCGGCCCGTGGTCCCGGTGGTGAACTTCCACAGGGCCACGTCGTCCCTCGTGGTGTCCTCCACCACGGGCTCGGCCGGCGCCCGCGCCACCCTCGCGTGGAAGTCCTCTTCTCCCGCCTCCAGGTCCGCGACGCCGACCGCCAGCAAACGACCCCGGAACCCCGCCTCCCGCGCCGCCTCCCGCACCTTCGCGTGCGTCACCAGGTCCGTCACCACCACCCGCGGCCGGACGTAGTCTAGGTAGTACGCGTAGTCGTGTGCCTGCAGGAACGTGTACACCTCCGCGCTCACCGCACCCATCCGGACGACCGCGTACCACGTGGCCACGAACTCCACACCGTCGGAGAGGGCCAGGAGGACTCGGTGCTCGGGCTCCACCCCCAGGTCGCGCAGGACGTGTCCCACCCGGTACGAGAGCTCCGCCAGCTCGGCGTACGTCACCGCCCGGTCCCCGCAATACAGGGCCACGCGGCCCCCACGCCCTTCGTCCAGGTGGCGGTCGAGGAAGTAGCGGGCCACGTTGAACCGCTGCGGGACGTCCTCGTACGTCACCATGCCCCTTCCCCTTCAGTGGCCACGGAAGGCATCCTCCAGCCACTCGGCCACCACCGTGGGCGTGACCTTGGCGTCCACCAGCATGCCGCCCGGGGCACCCTCGGCCACCCACGCCCGCACGGCCTCCAAGTCCTCCACCCTGCGCACCGTGGCCGCCCGCAGTCCCACAGCCCGCGCCAGGGCCGCGAAGTCCACGTCGGGGAACTGCACGAGCTCCGCGGCCTGCGGCTCGGGCCGGAAGTGGTGGACCTCGGCCCCGTAGGCCGCGTCGTTGTACACCACCACCAGCATGCGCAGGCCCAGCCGCGCCACGGTCTCCAGCTCCGGCAGGCCCATGAGCGCGCCACCGTCCCCCAGGGCCACCACCACCAGCCGGTCCGGGCACGCCACGGCCGCGCCCACGGCGGTCGCGAGCCCGAGCCCCACCGCCTGGAAGCCCTGGGTGAACACGAACCCGCGGGCGTCCGGCACGCGCAAGTACATGACCGGGAACCCCATGAAGTGCCCAGAGTCGGTGGCCACCACGCGCTCCGGTGGGAGGATCTCGTCCAGCACGATGGAAAGGGTGCGCGGATCCAGGGTGGTGCCGTCGCTGGTGTCTTCGTACGGGACGTCCCGCCACCGGCCCCGGGCGATCTCCTGCTCGAGCTGCGGGCTCCGCCACGACGACCGCGGCAGGGAAGCCCGGTCTGCCTCCTCCAACAGCGCGAGTGCGGCTTCCCGGGCGTCGCCCACCACCGCCACGTCCACCCGGCGGTGTCGCCCGATGGCTTCCGGTTCCGCGTCCACCTGCACCACCGTGGCCGCGGGGTCCACCAGCGTGCCGTGGCGGGTGGTCCACATGTTCAGCGAAGCGCCGAAAGCCAACACCACGTCGGCCTCGCGGATGAGGCGGGCGGCCACCGGGGACGCGAAACCGCCCGAGACACCGAGATCCCACGGGTTCCCCGCGAACAGCCCGTTCGCGACCGCGGTGGTGGCCAGCAGCCCGCCCAGGCGGTCCGCGAGCCGCTCCAGCGCCTCTGCAGCTCCAGCGAGTGCCGCACCGCGGCCCGCGAGGACCAGGGGTCGGCTGCCCCGGCTCAGCGCCTGCACCGCTTCGCGCACGGCCTGCGCGCTGGGGCGCGCCGGACGGAGGACAGGCGGGTCGGGCACGCGCGCGGGCTCTGGAGCCGGGGCGGCCTGTACGTCGAGGGGCATGCTGAGCACCACCGGCCGACGCTCCACGCGGGCCCTCCAGAAGGCACGCGCGGCGTCCGCCGCCGCGGAGCGGGGCGAGTGCAGCCGTTCGGGGACCGCGCCCACCGAGGCCGCCAGCTGCGCCTGGTCGACCCGGAAGTTGGACGTGACCGCAGAGCCCGCCACGTCCGCAGCCAGCACCAGGACCGCAGACCTGCTCTTGGCAGCCTCCGCGAGCCCGGTGAGGGTGTTGGTGAACCCGGGCCCCTGGTGCACGGAGCACACCCCTACTTCGCCCGTGACGCGGGCGTAAGCGTCTGCCATGGTGATGGCGCCCGCCTCGTGCCGTGCGGCCACGAACCGGCAGCCGCGGCGGGCCAGGGCTGCGGTGACGTGGAAGTTGCCGCTGCCCACGAGACCGAAGCAGCAGCGCACCCCGAGCTGAGCCAGGGCCTCCGCCACCGCGTCGTGGACCGGCGGCACGGTCGCCTCCTACCGCGGGACCAGGGCCAGGACGCGCGCGGGGCTCCCGGTCCCTCCCACGATGGGCAACGGTGCCACCACGACCACGCTCCCTACGGGCGGCAGACGGTCGAGGTTGCGCAGCT
>BEII01000344.1 GCA_002898935.1 bacterium HR32 | reverse complement strand
GACCATCCCCGTCAAACGCCACTGCCTGGTACTCCTGCACCTTCGTCAGCCGATGCTCTGCCTCAATGCGCCGAATCGTCCCTGTCCGCGATCGCATGATCGCCGGTGCCGCCGGGCGGTCTGGATGGCACTGAGGGAGGTCTGGGAGCCGTCCGTCAGGGCACGGAACGGGAGCCCTACCAACGACGCGGATCCCAGGCCCACGAGGTCCGAGGCCCGCCGGTTGGCGGCAACCACCGTGCCGTCCTCGTCCACCTCCACCACGGCGTCGGAGGTGGCCCGCAAGACCGCCGCCAGGCGCTCCGCCAGCTCGCGCCCGGCATCCGGTGCCGCGGTCTTGCCCTTGAAGAAGATCATCCGCCCGCCCCCCGAAAGAGCAACTCCCGTGCCCAGATTTCAGGCGTGCAGCTCCAGTACGTCCCCGTCCTCGAGCACGTGGTCGCGGCCGACCATCTGGCCGGTGTACCCGCGGCCCCACAGCCGGGCGAACTTGAGCTTCTCCGCCAGGTCCTTGTGGATGACTTCCGCGGCGTCCCGCACGGTGGCCCCACGCCGCAGCACGAAGGGAGCCGCCAGGTCGGGCTTGCGGCCAGGCGGCTTGCTGTACACCCGCACGAGATCCAGGGCCCGGAAGATGCGGCGCCGCAGCGCCTCCAGCCCGTCGCCCCGGAGCGCAGATACCGGAAGCGGGGGCTGGGGCAGGCGGTCGCCCACCAGCTCCAGCAGCACCCGGAGGTTGTCCTGAGCTCCGGGTAGGTCGCACTTGTTGGCCACGACCACCGTGCGCTTGTGCGCGCCCCGCGGCAGCGCGGGGTCCTCGGGGACCGACGCGTCCTCCGGCACCAAGAACACGCGATTGTGCGGCAGCAGCCGCAGGCAGTCCTCCAGGTACAGGATGCCGTCGTCGCTGGCGTCTAGGACGAGCACCGCGGCGTCCGCCCCGCGGATGAGGCCGTACAGCCAGCCCTCGTCGAACTCGGGGCACACCGGCGGGGTGTCCACCAGCTGGATCTGCACGTTCTCGTACGCCATCATCCCCGGCGTGGGTGCCCGCGTGGTCATGGGGTACGGCGCCACCTCGGGTGTGGCGTTGGTCAAGGACGCCAGCAGCGACGACTTCCCCGCGTTGGGAGGCCCCACCAGGACCACCTGACCCGCACCCTCACGCGGCACGTGGAAGAAGGGCTGCGCCCGGGCCCCGCCCCGGCGCGTCTGCATCTCCTGACGCAGGCGGGCGATCTTGCGCTTGAGGTCGGCCTGCAGCTTCTCGGTGCCCTTGTGTTTGGGCACCGTCCGCAGCATCTCCTCCAGCGCCTCCAACCGCTCTTGGGGCGAGGCGGCCTGACGGTAGCGCTGCTCCGCGGCCAGGTACTCGGGCGTCAGGTTCGCAGGCATGGCCTCCTCGTCCATCGTAGCGGGCCCGTCGTCCGGTATCATTTGGGGGTGATGCCCCGTACGTCCGTGCGACCCCGCTCACGGGTGGACCCGTCCCTGTGGCCGCTCCTGCGGTCCGCGGCCCGGGCCCGGCCCGCCCCCTTCCAGCCCTCGGCCTTCCAGGTGGAGGCGCTGCTGGCGCTGCGGCGCGGCGACGTGCTGGTGGAGGCGCCCACCGGAAGCGGGAAGACGTGGATCGCGGAGCAGGTGATTCGCGAGGGGTTACCGGCCGGTCGGACCGCCTGGTACACGACGCCCCTCAAGGCGCTGTCGAACCAGAAGTACCGGCGGTTCTGCGACCTGTACGGGCAGGACCGGGTGGGGCTGCTGACGGGCGAGCGTCGCATCCGGCCTGAAGCGCCTGTGGTGGTGGCCACCACGGAGGTGCTGCGCAACACCCTGTACGAGCAGGGCCCGGCCCCGGACCTCGTGGTGCTGGACGAGGCCCACTACCTGAGCGACCCGGAGCGGGGGACCGCGTGGGAAGAGGTCATCCTGCACGCGCCTGCGCGCACGCGCCTACTCCTGCTGTCGGCCACGTTGCCCAACGTCAGGGAGCTGGCCGAGTGGATGGCGGAGGTGCGCGGCGCGCGGCCTGCGGTGGTGACCGAGCGCGTCCGGCCCGTCCCTCTGGAGTTCCTGGCGGCAGACGCCTCAGGCCGCCTCGTGCCTCTAGAGCGCGCGCGGCCACAGGACCGGAGGAGGCCAGAGTGGATCCTGCAGGTCCTGGAGGCGCTGGAGGAGGCGGGGCTTCTGCCCGCCATCCTGTTCTTCCCGGCCCGAAGGCTGTGCGACGTGGCCGTGGCAGCGCTGGCGCGGCACCCGGCGCCGGGCGAGGCGGCGCGGCGTGAGGCCTGGACGCGTTGGGAAGAGGAGTTCCCGCACCTGCGGGGCCACGGGCAGCGGCGGGCGCTGGTGCGGGCGGGCGTGGCCGCCCACCACGCCGGGCACACCACCGCCTGGCGCATGGCGGTCGAGGACCTGCTGGAGCGCGGGCTGCTGCGGGCGGTGTGCGCCACCACCACCCTGGCGGCCGGACTGGACGTGCCCGCGCGCACGGTGGTGCTTTCCACCCTCGTACGCAACAGCCCCGAAGGCCCCACGTACCTCACCGCCACCGAGTTCCACCAGATGACCGGCCGGGCCGGGCGCCGGGGCCGCGACGCGGTCGGGTTCGTGGTCTTGCCGGCCGTGGAGGCCGAGGAGCTGGTGCAGGCGGAGGCGCTGTTGGGGTCTGCCCCCGAACCGGTGCGCTCCGCGTTCGTCCCGAGCTACCCCCTCGTGCTGAACCTGCTGGCCCGGTGGCCGGTGGACGCCGCCCTGGAGCACCTGCGCCGTTCGCTCGCGGCGTTTCAGAGCCGCGCGGAGGTGCAGGCCCTGCGGGAGCGGCTGGCCGCCTTCCCGCCGGACCCGCTCGTCGGCCGTCCGTGTGGGGACCGGGTGTACACCCGGGCGCAGTACGAACGGAT
>BEII01000343.1 GCA_002898935.1 bacterium HR32 | reverse complement strand
CGACCTGCCGGGCCTGCGGGAGTGGGGCGGGCGGTGGTCCCGGGACGCGGCGCGGACGCCCATGGCGTGGGACACCGGGGCGAACGCAGGCTTCACCACGGGCGAGCCGTGGCTTCCCCTGAACCCCGACGCCCGCGAGCGCAACGTGGCCCGCCAGCGCCAGGACGCGCGCTCGGTGCTGAACTTCGTCCGCGCGGTCCTGCGTCTGAGGCGCGAGCGCTGCGCCCTGACCACGGGCGGCTACCGGGCGCGACCGGCGTCCGAAGGGGTGCTGGCGTACGAGCGCGCGGTCGAGGCCGACCGCGTGGTGGTGGCGTTGAACTTCCAGGGCGTGCCCGTCCGGTCGGGTCTGAGCGGCCGCGTCCTGCTCTCGACCCACATGGACCGAGACGGACGGGAGCGGGACGCGTGGTTGCGCCCGTTCGAAGGCGTGGTGGTCGCCCCGGAAGCCGAGGGCGGCGGGTGGTAGGATGGGAGGAGAGCGGGAGGCGGACATGTGGCTTGGACGCAAGGACGCGCAGGTCACGCGGGAGCAGGTGCTGGAAGCCCTCCGGGACGTTCAGGACCCCGAACTGCACCGCTCCATCGTGGACCTGGACATGGTGCGGGACGTACGGGTGCGGGACGGGCACGTGCACGTGGACGCCCTGCTGACCATCCAGGGCTGTCCCCTGAGGCAGGTGATCGTGGAGTCCATCCGCGAACGGGTGGCGCGCATCCCGGGGGTACGGTCCGTGGACGTGTCCCTGGGTGTCATGAGCCCGGAAGAGCGGCAGGCGCTCATCGCGAGGCTGCGGGGCGCTGAGGAGACCTCTCCCTTCCTCACGCCCAGTAGCCGCGTGCGGGTCCTCGCGGTAGGGAGCGGCAAGGGCGGGGTGGGCAAGTCCACGGTGACCGCCAACCTCGCGGTGGCGCTGGCGCAGGAAGGCCGCCGTGTGGGCGTCCTGGACGCGGACGTGTACGGCTTCTCCATCCCGCGGCTGCTGGGCCTGGAGGGGAGGCCCACGGTCATCGACCAGATGATCGTGCCCCTCGAGCGGTGGGGCGTGCGGGCGGTGTCCATGGGGATGCTGGTGGACCGCGACGAGGCGGTGATCTGGCGCGGTCCCATGCTGCACAAGGCCCTCCTCACCTTCATCACGGAGGTCCACTGGGGCGAGCTGGACCTTCTGCTGCTGGACCTCCCACCCGGGACCGGGGATGTGGCCATCACGGTGGCGCAGCAGCTTCCCCGCGCGGAGGTCCTCGTGGTCACCACCCCACAGCAGGCCGCGGCGGAGGTGGCCGCCCGCGCCGCTCGCATGGCGCACAAGGTGAACCTGCGCGTGGCCGGCGTGGTGGAGAACATGAGCTACCTGGACGGGCCGACGCCCGTGGCGGTGTTCGGGGAGGGCGGAGGCGAGAGCCTGGCACAGAGGCTCGGCGTGCCGCTCGTGGCCCGGATCCCCCTCGACCCGCGGATCTGCGAGGCCGGAGACGCGGGCGAGCCGGTGGTGGTCCGCCACCCCGACAGCGCCGGCGCGCGCGCCTTCCGGGAGGCGGCCCGGCACCTGCTGGCCGCGCGGGTGACCTGACGCCCGAGAGGGGGATCACGCCATGGTACAGACGTACGGAAACTACATCGGCGGCCGCTGGCAGCCCGCCCGCTCGGGCGCCACCTTCGAGTCCACCGACCCGGCCACGGGCGAGGTCCTCGGGGTCTGCGCGCGTTCCGGGATCGAGGACGTGGCGGACGCGGTGGCCGCGGCCAAAGAGGCTTTCCCCCGCTGGCGCAAGGTGCCGGCCCCACGGCGGGCGGAGATCCTCTTCCGGGCCGCGGAGATCCTCGTCCGGCGCAAGGAAGAACTGGCGCGGCTCATGACCCAAGAGATGGGCAAGGTGCTCCTGGAGTCCCGCGGGGACGTGCAGGAGGCCATCGACATGACGTACTTCATCGCGGGCGAGGGCCGCCGCTTGCACGGCTACACCACGCCCAGCGAGATGCCCAACAAGGCCGCGTACTGCGTCCGCCAGCCTCTCGGGGTGGTGGGCGTGATCACCCCGTGGAACTTCCCCCTGGCCATCCCGTCGTGGAAGATCGTGCCCGCTCTGGTGTGCGGGAACACCGTGGTGTTCAAGCCCGCGCCGGAGGTCCCCATCTGCGCGGTGAAGTTCGTGGAGGTCCTGGAGGAGGCCGGCGTGCCGCCCGGGGTGCTGAACCTGGTGCTGGGCGGGGACGAGACCGGGGCGGCCCTGGTGGACCACCCCGACGTGGCCCTCATCTCCTTCACCGGGTCCACGGAGGTGGGGCTGCGGGTAGCGGAGAAGTGCGCCGCCCGCGGCAAGCGCGTGTCCCTGGAGATGGGCGGGAAGAACGCGGCCATCGTGATGGACGACGCAGACCTCGACCTGGTAGCGGACGCCCTCACGTGGAGTGCTTTCGGCACGACGGGCCAACGGTGCACCGCGTGCAGCCGGGTGCTGGTGCACCCAAGGGTCCACGGGGACGTGGCGGACCTCCTGGTGGACCGGGCGCGGCGGCTGCGCCTCGGCCACGGGCTGGACCCGCAGACGGACAT
Source organism: bacterium HR32 (assembly GCA_002898935.1). Lineage (GTDB taxonomy): Bacteria > Sysuimicrobiota > Sysuimicrobiia > Sysuimicrobiales > Sysuimicrobiaceae > Tepidifontimicrobium. Next base: position 345 of record BEII01000343.1, on the reverse strand, counting down.
GGGCCCGCTGGTGAGCCAGGCGCAGCTGGAACGGGTGGAGCGGTACGTGGCCGTCGGGCTCGAGGAGGGGGCTGTGGTCCTGGTGGGCGGCGAGCGGGCGGTGGGGGACGGGCTGGAGCGCGGGTACTTCTTCCAGCCTACGGTGTTCGACCGGGTGCAGCCCGCCATGCGCATCGCCCAGGAGGAGATCTTCGGCCCGGTGACCGACCTCATCCGGGTGGAGAGCCTGGAGGAGGCCGTGGACGTGGTGAACGGGGTCCGCTACGGGCTGTCGGCGTCCATCTTCACCCGGGACGGGAACAAGGCCATGCGGGCCGTCGAGGACATCCACACGGGCATCGTGAG
>BEII01000342.1 GCA_002898935.1 bacterium HR32 | reverse complement strand
ACCGGCCTGCGGTCCGCCAGGGCCGCCGCCTCCAGGGCCTGGCGCCCCTCCACCGCCTTCGCCAGGCTCAGGATCACGTACGCCTTCTCGGAGACGGCGTTCAGCCGGTCCCGAGCGGCCAGGGCCTGCCGCACCACCTGGAAGAACTCGGCCACGAGGGCGTCCCGCTTGCGCTTGAGCAGGTCCACGCCCTGCTGCGCCACCCGCAGCTGGTTCTTCCGCTGCAGGAGGTTCATGCGGGTCGGGCTGACCAGTTCCGGCATCGGGTTCCTCCGCCTCCGTGGCCCCGGTGGGGCTCACCTTCCTAGCGCCCCGACAGGCGCTCGCCCTCCCGCCACAGCTGCTGCACGGCCTCCCCGAAGTAGTACTTGTCCACGTGGTCCTGCTTGACGCGCTTCAACTCCTCCTTCGGGAACAGGGAGAGCAGCTTCCAACCCAGCTCCAGGGTCTGTTGGATCGTCCGCTCCGTGTTGCCCTGGTTGAGGAACTCCCGCTCGAAGGCTTCTGCAAACCGCAGGTACAGCCGGTCCCGTTCCGTGAGGGCCTCCTCCCCGATGATGGCCACCAGCCGCCGCAGGTCCACGCCGTTGGCGTACGCGCTGAACAGCTGGTCCTTGAGCCCCGCGTGGTCCTCCCGCGTGCGGCCGGGACCGATGCCGTCGTTCATGAGCCGCGACAGGCTCGGGAGCGGGTTGATGGGAGGGTAAATCCCCTGGCGGTGCAGAGCCCGGCTCAACACGATCTGCCCCTCGGTGATGTAGCCGGTGAGGTCGGGGATCGGGCGGGTGATGTCGTCGTCCGGCATGGCGAGGATGGGGAGCTGCGTCACCGACCCCTTGCGCCCCTGGATCCGGCCCGCCCGCTCGTAGATGGTGGCCAGGTCGGTGTACATGTACCCCGGGTACCCGCGCCGGCCCGGGATCTCCTCCCGCGCGGCGCCGATCTCACGGAGGCTTTCGCAGTAGTTCGTCATATCGGTGAGGATCACCAGCACCTGCTTGTCCAGCTCGAAGGCCATGTACTCCGCGGTGGTCAGCGCCAGCCGCGGCGTCATGATGCGCTCGATGGTCGGGTCGTCCGCCAGGTTCAGGAACACCACGCTGCGGGCCAGGGCGCCCGTGGCCTCGAACTGCTCGATGAAGAAGGCCGCCTCCCGCTGGGTGATCCCCATGGCGGCGAACACCACCGCGAACTCCTCCTGCTCCCCCAGCACCTTCGCCTGGCGGGCGATCTGCGCCGCGATCTCGTTGTGGGGCAGGCCCGCGCCGGAGAAGATGGGCAGCTTCTGCCCCCGCACCAGGGTGTTGAGCCCGTCGATGCTGCTGATGCCCGTCTGGATGAACTCCTGGGGCCGCTGCCGGGCTACGGGGTTGATGGGCGACCCGATGATGGGCAGGCGCTTCTCCGGGATGAGGGGCGGCAGCCCGTCGATGGGCTCGCCCCGGCCGTTGAACCGGCGGCCCACGATCTCCGGGCTCACGCCGAACCGCGCCACGTCCTCCCGCAGGCTCACGGAGGTGTGGGCCACGTCCAGCCCCGTGGTCTCCTCGAACACCTGGATCACGGCGTGCTGCTGGGACACCTCGATGACCTGACCGCCCCGCACGCTGCCGTCGGGCAGGTGGATGTTCACGATGGCCCCGTAGGCTAGGTCCTGGGCGCCCTCCACGAACAGCAGGGGGCCCGAGATGTACGAGATGGACTGGTAGCGCTTGGTAGCCAGTTCCATGGCCTCCTCCTCTCAGCGGCCCACAGGCGCCCGGAAGGCGTCTACCATCCGCTGCAGGAACTCCTCCGTGTAAGCGGGGAACCGGTCCGCGGGCACTTCCTTCATGCGGCCGATCTCCCGGATCTGCGGCAGGTTCAGGATGTCGTCCATGGACACGCCGCGCTGCAGGGCCCCGTTGGCCTCGTCGTAGAAGCTCAGGATGGCCTTCAGGATGCCGTAGGACTTGATGGGCGGGCAGTAGGCGTCCACGTCGGAGAACGCGGACTGCTGGAGGAAGTCCTCCCGCAGCATCTTGCCCGCCTCGATGACCAGGCGCTGGTCGTCCTGGAGGGCGTCGGGCCCCACCAGCTGCACGATCTCCTGCAGCTCTGCCTCCCGCTGCAGCAGGGCGGAGGCCCGCTCCCGCAGGTGCTCGAAATCCTCGGGCAGGTTCTGACGGTACCACTCCCGGAACAGGGGCGTGTACAGGCTGTAGGAGCGCAGCCAGTGGATGGAGGGGAAGTGGCGTCGGTTCGCCAGCCCCGCGTCCAGAGACCAGAAGGTGCCCACGATGCGCAGCGTGGCCTGGGTCACCGGCTCCGACAGGTCCCCGCCCGGCGGGGAGACGGCCCCGATGACGGTGATGGCGCCCCGTCGCTCCGGGCGTCCCTGGCAGACCACCCGGCCCGCCCGCTCGTAGAACGCGGCGAGACGGCTGGACAGGTAGGGCGGGTAGCCTTCCTCCGCCGGCATCTCCTCCAGCCGCGAGGAAATCTCTCGCATGGCCTCCGCCCACCGGCTGGTGGAGTCCGCCATGAGGGCCACCTTGTACCCCTGGTCCCGCCAGTACTCGGCCATGGTGATGCCGGTGTACACGGACGCCTCCCGCGCCGCCACCGGCATGTTGCTGGTGTTGGCGATGATAATGGTGCGTTCCATGAGGGGCCGGCCGGTCCGCGGGTCCTCCAGCTCCGGGAACTCGTCCAGCACGTGCGTCATCTCGTTGCCCCGCTCCCCGCAGCCCACGTAGATGATCACGTCGGCGTCCGCCCACTTGGCCAGGGTCTGCTGCATCACGGTCTTGCCGCTGCCGAAGGGGCCCGGGATGGCCGCGGTGCCGCCCATGGCCACGGGGAACAGGACGTCGATCACCCGCTGGCCGGTCACCAGGGGTTCCCGGGGGTCCAGCCGCCGGGCCTCGG
>BEII01000341.1 GCA_002898935.1 bacterium HR32 | reverse complement strand
GAGGGCGCGCCGGCGTCCACGAGGCACTCCAGGAAGCGGGACACCGCGAGGGGCGTGCGAGAGGGCGGCTTGACGACCACGGTGCAGCCGGCGGCCAGCGCCGGCGCGACCTTCCACGCCAGGAGCAGCACCGGGTAGTTCCAGGGGCCGATGGCCGCCACCGGTCCCACGGGCTGCTGGATCACAAAGCTCCTGCGGTTCGGCACGTCCGTGGGGATCACCCGCCCGAAGATCCGGCGCGCCTCCTCCGCGTAGTAGTCCAGGGCGTCCGCGCTCGCCTGCAGCTCCCCGCGGGCGTCCTTCAACGGCTTGCCCTGCTCCAGGGTCAGCAGCCGCGCCAGGCTTTCCTGTCGCTCCCGCACGAGCTGCGCTGCCCGTCGCAGGAGCCCTGCCCGGTGGGAAGGCGCCGTCTGGGACCAGCGGGGGAACGCGCGGACCGCGGCCTGCACCGCAGCGTCCACGTCCTCCGGCCCCGCGACCGCGGCGGTGCCCACCACCTCCTCGTCCGCAGGGTTCACCACGTCCAGCGTCTCCCGACTCTCGAGCCACCGACCGTCCACCAACAGTCCGACCCGCTCCATGCGCACTCCCTCCGACGTCACGAGGTCTCCCAGGGGAGCACTACCGCCTTGAGCACCTGCCGCTGCTCCATCCCGTGCAAGACGGCCTCCAGCCCCTCAAGGCCGACCCGGTGCGTGAGGATGCGCCCGAGTTGGGGACGCAACCTGGGCAGCATCCGGAGGGCCCGGCGGTAGTGCTCCACCGTCTGGCCGGTGCTGCCCGTCACCAGGAGCTGCCGGTAGTGGATCCGGTTCGTGTCCACCGACACCACCCCCGGGGAGAGGAGCCCCGCGAAGAGGTGCACGCGACCGCGCACCGCCGCGGCGCGGACGGCCTGGTCCTGGGCCCTGGCGCTGGCCGCGGCGGCCACCACCACATCGAAGGTGTTCTCCGAGGCGTCCAGCTCCTCGGGGTGCAGGGTCCGGTCTGCTCCCAGCTCCCGCCCCAGCGCCCGGCGGTCGGGGTGCGGGTCGGCCACCACCACCTCCGCGGCCCCGCACTGCCGCCCCACCACCGCGGTCAACAACCCCATGGCACCTCCCCCGAGCACCAGCACGCGGTCCCCCGGCCCGGTGCGGACCAACTCGTGGGCCTGCAGGACGCACGACAGCGGCTCCGCCAGAGCCGCTTCCTCGAACGGGATCCCCTCGGGCAACGGGACCACGTGACCCCGCCGCACCGCCCGAGCCGGTACCCGCACGTACTCCGCGAAGCCGCCGTCCATGGTGATCCCAAGCGCCTCGGCCCGTGGACAGAGCGCGTCCAGACCCCGGGCGCAGACGGCGCACCGACCGCACCCCACGTTGGGCACCAAGCCCACGCGGTCGCCCACCTGCAGCTCGTCCTCCGGGGCCCGGACTTCGACCACCTCACCGGCCACCTCGTGGCCCAACACCCGCACGACCCCCCTCGGGACGCGGGGATGTTCTCCGCGGGCGATCTTCCGGTCCGTGGCGCACACGCAGGCCGCGCCCACTCGGACGAGCACGTCGCCTGGCTCCAGAGCCGGGAGGGGCACCTCCTCGACCCGCACGCCCAGACCCGGGGCGCACACAGCCGCCCTCACGGCTCTCCGCCTCCGCGCCCGACGAGCTGCGGCTGCCCGGACCGGGCGGACTCCACCGCCGCCAGGGCGGCCTCCAGGGCCCGGAGGCCGTCCAGCCCCGTCACCTCGGGCGTGCGGCCTTCGCGCACGCACTGGAGGAAGTGCCACATCTCCGCCCGGTACGCTTCCTGGAACCGGTCGCGCCAGCTGCGGAAGGTGTGCTGCACCACGCGGCCGTCGCGGGTGACCTGGGTGTACGTCCCCGGTCCCACGGAGCCCACGGCCAGCATCCCCTCGGTGCCCAGGACCTCCAGCCGCGCGTCGTACCCGTAGTCCACCGGGCACGCCCCCTCCACGCTGCCCAAGGTCCCGTCCTCTAGCTCCGCGGTGACCAGGGCGACGTCGTAGAAACCCGGCTGCTCCACCGCCGCCTCCGTGGCCTTCCGGACCGCCACCCGCGCGAACACGGACCGGAACTCGGACCCCGACAGCCACCGCAGGGTGTCGAAGTCGTGGCTGCACACCTCCGCGAGCAGGCCGATCCCCTTCGCCGGATCCCAGGCCCACCTGGGAGGGAGCCCGGGCCCGCGGGTGATGGACCGGACGAACACCAGCCGGCCCAGCTCTCCGGAAGCCACGCATTCGCGCGCCGCTCGGAACTCGGGGTCGAACCGGCGCATGAACCCGACCTGCAACACCACCCCGGCCCTGCGCGTGGCCTGGAGCATCTCCTGGGCTTGTGTCAGCGTGAGGGCCAGCGGCTTCTCGCAGAACACGTGCTTGCCCGCGTCCGCGGCCAGCACCACCGCGTCGCGGTGTGCGAAGGTGGGCGTGGCCACGCAGACTGCGTCGACGGCGGCGCGTTCCAGCGCTTCCTCCAGGCTCCGGAAACCCCGAGCTCCGAGCTCTGCGCACGCCCGGTCGCGCGCGGCCCCCTCCTCGTCCACCACCGCCACCAACTGGGCTTCGGGCAGCCGCACCAGGTTGCGGCCGTGCACGAGACCGGCACGGCCCGCACCCACGAGGCACACGCGGACGCGCTCCACGGGTCAGCGGCCTCCCCGCGAGGCCCAAGAACCCCCTCGCGTCCGGGCTGGGCAACTAGAAGGGCCCACGGCTGTCCAGACGGGCTTCCAACGCCCGGAGCCACCCGAGGCCGCGCTCCGCGTAGGCGTCCCGCAGCGCCGCACACCGGCGCGCGCGGATGGCCACGTCCACGTCCGGCACCGGCGGGAGGGGTTCCAGGATGAGGTACCCTTGGAACCCGACCTCCTGGAGGCTCCGCAAGATCCCACGGAAGTCCACGTGCCCCTCT
>BEII01000340.1 GCA_002898935.1 bacterium HR32 | reverse complement strand
ACCTCCGTCCACGTCCACGATGGCATAGCGGGCCTCCCCCGCGGTGCGGATCCCGACATGGGCGGCCGGGTAGCGTACGCCCCGCCAGGTCCACCGGCCCCGCTGCGGGGCAAGCTCTCCGGCTTCCGCCAGCACTTGGACCACAACCCGCGAGGGCTCGCCGAAGTGTGCGAAGTCCTCCTCGCCCAGGGGCAGCTCCGCCGCCGCGCACCGGAGTTGCGAGGTCAGCACGTAGGGGTTGTGGGGGTCCAGGACTGCGGCTTCCACGGGCCGGTCGAACAGGTAGCGCGGGTGACGCACCAGGTACTGGTCCAGGGCGTCTGAAAGTGCGATGAGCACCACGAGCCCCTCCGACCCACCCCGCCCGGCCCGGCCTGCCCGCTGCCACAGGCTGGCCACCGTCCCCGGGTAGCCCACGAGCACCGCGGCGTCCAGCCCACCCACGTCAATGCCGAGCTCCAGGGCGCTGGTGGACACCACCCCGACCAGTTCGCCGGAGAACAGGGCGCGTTCGATCTCCCGCCGCTCCTCCGGCAGGTAACCCGCGCGGTACGCGCGCACCCGTCCCCCGAGCTCCGGGGAGGCGGCCACCGCGTACCGGTACACGAGCTCCGTGGTCCTGCGGGCCTGGGTGAACACGATGGTCCGCACCCCGCGGGAGACGAGCCAGCGTAGGAGCCAGCTGGCCTCGCGGTAGGGGCTGCGCCGCCCCTCCCCGGCCGCGCCCGGTGGGTTCCACAGCACGAACCACCGGGTCCCCTGCGGCCCGCCGTCGTCGTCCACCACGCCCACTCGAGTCCCCAGCAAGTTCTCCGCGAACTCCCCGGGGTTGGCCAGCGTCGCGGACGTACAGATGAACTGCGGCTTCGACCCGTACGCCCGGCAGATGCGGTGCAGCCGACGCACGAGACCGGATAGGTGGCTCCCGAACACGCCGCGGTACACGTGCAGGTCGTCCAGCACCACGTACCGGAGACCTCGGAACAGGCGGACCCAGCGGCCGTGCTGCGGGAGGATGCCCACGTGTAGCATGTCGGGATTCGTGAGGACCACCTGCGCCTGCTCCCGGATCCGCGCGCGATCCTGGGCGGGCGTGTCTCCGTCGTAGACTTCGCACCGGACCCCCAGGCCGAAGGCGTGAAGCGATTCGTACTGGTCCTGGGCCAGGGCTTTGGTGGGGAACACGTACAGCGCCCGCGCACGGGCGTCTTGCAGGACCGCCTCCAGCACCGGGAGGTTGTAGCAGAGCGTCTTCCCGCTGGAGGTCCGGGTGGTGACGACCACAGACTCGCCCGCCCGCACGCGGTCCAGGGCCTGCGCCTGGTGCGTGTACAGCCGCTCGATCCCCCGGCGCCGCAGCGCGTCCTGGAGTTCTGCTGGGAGGGGACGCGCGGGGTCCGCGAACCGCGCCGGTCGCGGAGGAAGACGTTCCACATGCACCACGCGGCCGGCCGCGGCGCGCTGCAGCTCGGCCACCACGGCCTGGAGGGTCCTCGCCTTGACCATCCCGGAGCACCTCAGCTACGATCCCTTGTTGCAGGGCCGGAGTGGCGGAACGGCAGACGCGCTGCGTTCAGGGCGCAGTGGGCGCAAGCCCGTGGGGGTTCAAATCCCTCCTCCGGCACCACGGCCACGCCTCGAGGGTCCCGCCGTGCCGCCCGAGCCGAACCCTGCCGATGCCGCCCTGGACCTCGCGGTGATCGCGCACCTGCGGGGCTTCCCGGAGGACCTGGAGCGGTACGCCAACCTCGTCAAGCACGCGCACCCGAAGGGCAAGTCCGCCGTCGCGTTGATCATACACCGGCCCGGTTCCGGGTTCCTCCGGCGACTGTGCGAGCTCGTGGCCTCCGGGGAGGACGTGGTCACCACCGTGGAGGCCGCGGAGTTGGTGGGCGTGACGGTGGAGGGGCTGCTGGCGCGACTGGAGGGCGGGACGCTCCCCGCCCCGCTCTTCCGCCAGGGCACCCGGGTGATCTGGTCGCGGCCGGCTCTGTTGGGGTGGCTGCGCGGGGCCAACCCGTAGGGGGGGCGGGATGGCCCGGGTTGCGCTATACGTCCAGTGCCCGACCTGTGGGGCGGTGTTCGACACCGGACTGCGCACGGACACCGGATCCTTCCAGCGCGGGACCTTCGCGGCCAACTACCACACCTGTCCTCATTGCAAGACCCAGGAGACGTACCGGAAGGCGGACTACCGCCTGGTGGACGCCCGCACGGGCCAGCCCCTGCCGGGGCCACGGCGGCCAGCCTAACTCACTCCCTGCCGCCGCGCTGCTCCACGAACCGGCGTACGTCCTCCAGCAGGGCTGCGGTGTCCCGCTCGAAGGTCTCCTGGATGAGGGCAAACCGCGCCTGTTGCTCCACCGTGAGGGCTGCCCGGATCACCGCCAGGGCCGCCGCGCGCCTGCTACGGAACTCCGCCTGTGCTGCCTCGAGCGCCCTCAGCTGGGCCTCCACCTGGCTGCGGTCCACGGGGCGCACCGCCAACAGCCGACGGATCTCCCGCTGAGCCGACAGCCTGCGCTCTGCGAACTCGATCCGCGCGTACTTCAACGCCCGCAGGTGGGGGAAGATCCGGGCGATCTGGTCCTCCCGCAGGTCCAGCTCGTCCACGAGCCGCCAGACCAGCAGGGCCTCCAGGATCCGTTGTGCGCGCGCTGCGAGGCTCGCGCGCTGTGCGGCGTTCCCGGCCGCGGCCAGGAGCACCACGGCCGCAGCCAGGGCTAAGGCCCCAAGGACCGACCGCCTCACTCCCCTCCGGCCCACCACCGGTCCACCTCTGGTTCGAACCCGGAGCGCCAGCGGCCGGCCAGCCGCACCACCTCCGGCATCACCTCCCGCACCGCCACGCTCACCACCGCAGGACGGTCGTCCGCCGTGGGCCGGGTGGCGTACGGGGCCAAGGTCAGGAGCACGCCGGC
>BEII01000339.1 GCA_002898935.1 bacterium HR32 | reverse complement strand
TACCTGAAGATCGTCGATATCGCCGCGCTGGCTGAAATCGCGCACAGCAACGGCGCGCTGCTGGTGGTCGACAACACGTTCGCCTCGCCGTACCTGCAGCGGCCGCTCGCCCTCGGCGCCGACCTGGTGCTCCACAGCACGACCAAGTACCTCGGGGGACACAGCGACGTGATCGGCGGCGCGGTGTTGGGGAACGACCCAGAGATCTACCAGAGGCTCAAGTTCCTGCAGAACGCTTGCGGCGACGTGCCCGTGCCGTTCGACTGCTGGCTGATCCTGCGCGGGATCAAGACGCTGGCGGTGCGGATGCGCCAGCACAGCGCGAACGGCATGGCGGTGGCGGAGATGCTCCGCGCGCACCCGGCGGTCGAGCGGGTCTTCTACCCTGGCCTGCCCGACCATCCTGGGCACGAGGTGGCCCGCCGGCAGATGCCGCGCGGCTTCGGTGGCATGGTGTCCTTCACAGTGCGCGGTGGCGCTGAGGCGGCGAGGGCGGTCGTCGAGGGAACGAAGGTGTTCACGCTGGCTGAGAGCCTGGGCGGCGTGGAGTCGCTGATCGAGTGCCCAGCAGCGATGACTCATGCCAGCATGGCCGGCTCAGGGAACGAGGTCGCGGAGAACCTGATCCGGCTCTCGGTCGGGATCGAGCACGTGGATGACCTGCTGGCCGACCTGCGCCAGGCCCTAGCCCGCATCTCGTCCGCCGCCCGGGCGAGCGGGTAGGCGGACGGATCCCTGCTCGCATCGGGCTGCTTGTAGTCGCCTGGTGTGAGGAGACCGCCACAGCTACCCTCTGTACCTGGCGGCGAGTGGAGGCGATCTCTGCAAGGTGCCTGGGTGAAGAGGGCTACGCTGGACAGCAGCGAAGGACAACCAGAGACCGCTGCGGCCTCGACAGCACGAGCCCCGGGGCCAGCAACGCGGAGGCTGGCCAGGAGCTGGCTCGCTGACCTGCTGGCCGGCGCCGCGTTCGTCTTGCTGGCGCTGGTCGTCACCTGGCCACTGGCGAGCGACCCGGTCCACCGGCCGGTGAGCTGGGGAGATCCAGTGTTTCAGGCCTGGACGCTGGCTTGGGATGTACACGCCTGGAAGACTGATCCGCTCGGCGTCTTCAACGCGAATATCTTCTATCCCTACCGCAACACGCTCGCCTACTCCGATCACCTGTTCGGCCAGGCGCTGATGGTGGCGCCGGTGCTCTTGATTACCGAGAACCCGATCCTAGCGGACAACGTGGCCACCTGGCTAGCGCTGGCTCTCTCCGGCCTGGCCATGTATGCGCTCGTGCTCGATCTCACCGGTAGCCGCGCGGCGGGCTTATTGGCCGGGCTCGCCTACGTAGCCGCGGCGCCGAGGCTTGCCCACCTCGAGCACCTGCACCTGCTCTCGGCCCAGTGGCTCCCGCTCGGCGTGCTCGCTGCCCGGCGGGCGCTGCGGCAGGGCTCGTTCCGCTGGGCCGCGGTGCTCGGCCTGGTGGTCGTCGCCCAGGGCCTGTCAGGGATCTACTACTTCGCCTTCCTCGGCGTCCTGCTCGCTGTCGTGCTGGGCCTCGGGCTCCTTTTCGAGCGATCACGTCGCGCGCTGGTGGGGGGCGCGTCGTCAGCCCTCGCTTGCCTGGTCGCGCTGATCGTGCTCTTGCCCGCGCTGCTGCCGTACTGGCAGGTGCGCGAGGAGCTGGGTGCCGAGCGCACCCCGGCGGAGGTCGCCCAGTGGAGCGCGCGGCCTGCGGACTACCTGGCTGTCAGCCCGTCTCACCGCCTGTACGGGGACTTCCTGGGCGGCCGCTTCCACCGGCACCTCGAGCAGGATCTGTTCCCTGGCCTGCTAGTCGGCGCTCTCGCGCTCGTCGGGGTAACCGAGCGTCGGGGAGGCTGGGCGCGTTGGGCGCTACTTGTGCTGGTGGGCGTCTCGGTTGTCTTCAGCTTCGGCATCTCGGCCCATGTTCTGGGGCGCGAGTTGCCGTTGCCTTACCGCCTGCTCTACGAGTATGTGCCCGGCTTCAAGGCGATCCGGGTTCCGGCCAGGTTCGGCCTCCTGGCGCTGGTAGGGCTGGCGGCGCTGGCCGGCCTCGGCGTTGCTCGGCTGGTCGAGCGGCTCCGCGCGAACCGGCCGGTTATCGTGCTGGGTGGGCTTGTCCTCGCAGCCGCGCTGCTCGCGGAAGGGCTGCACGCCGTCGCCGTCGGCGACCCGCTGCCGGTCACCCACGCCGAGCTGCAGCGACCGGACTACGCCTGGATGCAGGCAAACCCTGCCCCGGCGATCGAGCTGCCGATGGGCGAGGGGGTCGTCGCCTCGGCCTGGCCGAACTACTGGTCCACATTCCACTGGAACCCGCTGGTCAACGGCTACAGCGGCATCACGCCGCCAGCCTACTACGCCTTCCGCGACCGGATGCGTGAGTTTCCGTCGCCGGAAACGATCGCGCTCTTACAGGGGATCGGGGTGCGTACCGTGGCCTACCATGCCGATCCGAGCCGCCCGCCGGCCGAGGATCCGGTGCTTGAGAGGATCGCTGCGTATCCGCAGCTTAGGCAGGTCATCGGCGGGCCCAACTACGTCTTCACGCTGGAGCCGAACCCATGGCTCTGGGAGCTGGCCGCCGCGGTGCCCGGCGGCGCGCCGGTCGACCTGCCCGCGCTCGAGCGCGACCCGGCGACTTTCGGCATGCTCGCTGCGATCCTGCAGCGGACGGGACATCGCGTCTACGGCCGGGGGCAGCTCGATTACTGGCGCTTGCCGGGGGCGCCACCCGCTGTCTGCTACGCCGTGTTGCCGCTCGACGTCGATCCAGCGCAGTTCGGCTACCCGGGCGCGCGAGGGGTCGAGCAGCGCGGTGGCCTGGTGCTCTACGAGCGGGCCGGCTGCCCAGCGCGCTGAGAGAGCTGGTCCCCGATAGGCACCGCGACGTGAGCATCGGGCTT
>BEII01000338.1 GCA_002898935.1 bacterium HR32 | reverse complement strand
CGCCTCCCCATCCGGTCGGAGGTGAGCTGTGTGAGCTCGCGCACCGTCAGGCGTCCAGAAGCCGCCTTGTGCGCCAGCTCCAGCCTGCGCTGCGGGTCCTCCACGGAAAGCAGGGCCCGGGCGTGCGCCTCTGTGAGTTCGCCCTGTTCCAGTAGCTGCAGGATCCCCGGGGGCAGCGACAAAAGCCGCAGGGCGTTGGCCACGGACGGCTGGCTGCGCCCCAGCATGCGGGCTACCTCCTCCTGGGTCAGCCCAAACTCCTCCACCAGCCTCCGGTACGCCCTGGCCCGTTCCACCGGGTTCAGGTCCTGTCGCTGCAGGTTCTCCACGAGAGCGATGGCCAGGGCCTGCAGGTCACCGACCTGTCGGACCACCGCCGGCACGTTCGTCAAGCCTGCCATAGCGGCTGCGCGCCAGCGCCGCTCCCCGGCGACCACCTCGTAGCCGTCCGGGACAGGACGGACCACGATGGGCTGCAAGACCCCGTGGGACCGCACAGACTCCGCCAGCTCCTCGAGCTCCCGGGAATCCAGCGCCTGCCGGGGCTGGTACGGCCCTGGCCTGATGCGGTCCACAGGGACGTACTCCACCTTTTCTTCCGGGTGGCTGCTGGCCCCAGGGATGAGTGCGCCCAGGCCGCGTCCCAGGCCTCTCGGCTTCGCGCCGCTCACACAGCCCTCCCGGACCGGGCGAGTTTCGGCGCGAACTCCCGCGCCAGCTCCTCGTACGCCCGCGCACCCTTGGAGTGCGGGTCGTACAGCATGATCGGCTTGCCGTGACTAGGGGCCTCTGCCAGCCGCACGCTGCGGGGAATGACGGTCCTGGTCACCAGGTCCCCGAAGTGCGCGCGCACCTCGGCAGCCACCTGGTCGCTCAGGTTTGTCCGGCCGTCATACATCGTCAGAACCACGGCCCCGATGCGCAGTCTGGGGTTGAGGGTCTGCGCCACGAGGTCTACCGTACGCACGAGCTGCGCGATGCCGTCCAGCGCATAGAACTCGCACTGGATGGGCACGAGTGCTTCGTCCGCAGCCACGAGGCCGTTGACGGTCAGGAGGCCCAGGGAGGGGGGACAGTCCACCAGCACGAGGTCGTACCTGGAAAGGGCTGGCGCCAGCGCCTCCTTCAGCCTGCGCTCGCGTCCCTGTTGTTCCACGAGCTCCACCTCGGCACCCGCAAGGTCCGGGCTGCTGGGCACGAGGTCCAGTCCGTCCAGCTCTGTGGGCAGAGCCGCTTCGCGCACAGACCTGCCATCAATCAAACACTCGTACGTGGACAGCCTCACGTACCCGCGGTTGACGCCTAGCCCGGTGGTGGCGTTCCCCTGTGGGTCCAGGTCCACAAGGAGGACTCTCAGCCCCTGCCGGGCCAGATAAGCGCCAAGATTGATGGCCGTCGTGGTCTTACCCACCCCGCCCTTCTGGTTCACGACACAAAGCACCATCGTCGGTAGCTTCTGGGGAAACTGTGTCGGGTCCTGCGTGGTATTTCTCAAGAAATTCGGTCAGGCCATCAGACCGAGAGCACTGCAACCCTCCGCTCTCGGGAAACCTCCCAGGGAATCTTCCGGCGAAGCTCCAAGAACGGCGGCCGCACGGCCTGCGCCGGACCCACGGGTACCAGAAGCCGCCCGCTCGGCTTGAGGAGTGCGCCCGCCCTCTGGAGGACCTCCTCCGGCGGGGCCACGGCTCGTGCCACCGCCACGTCGAAGGTCCCGCGGTAGGTGGGGTCCTCCGCCAGCTGTTCTACCCGCAGGGACGCCACCTCCGCGTTCCGGACGCCCAGCTCCGCCACGGCTCGTTCCAGGAACGCCACCCTCTTCCGCCTGGGCTCCACCAGCACCACCTGCAGGTCCTCGCGGACGCACGCCCACACTAGGCCTGGAAGGCCCCCACCGCTCCCCACGTCCGCGATCCGGCTTCGGACCGGTGGGGCTGCCATGGAAAGCAGCAGCAGGCTGTCCAGGACGTGCGCCCGCCACAGGGTTTCCGCCGGCGCGGGGGACACGAGGTCCACCTTCCGATTCCACTCCTGGAGCAGTTCGAAGTACCGGTGGACGCGGCGGGACGCTGTTCGCTCGACCTGCAGGCGCAGCGCTCGGGCGGCCTCTTCAAGTTCCACGGCTCGGGGCGCTGCGGGGCGCAGGCCGCCGGTACGGCCGCGGGCGCCGGGGCCTGGAGGCCGGCTCCACCACCACGTGCCGGTCCCCGCCAGCCCCCTCGCTCCGTGTGGCCACCCGCGGGTCTCCGGACAGCGAAGTGTGGACCACCCGCCGCTCCCGGGCGTCCATGGGCGGCAGGTGCACGGGCCGTCCTTCTGCCAAGGCACGGCGCGCGGCCCTCTGCGCCATCTGCGCCAGCTGCTGCCGACGGCGCGCCCGGTAGCCACCGACGTCCAGCTCCACCACCGTCCGGGAGCCGGTGGCCTTGTGAACCATAGCGCCCAGGACGGCCTCCAGCGCCTCGATCCCCTGCCCACGCCTGCCGATCAGAAGGCCGAGATCCTCCCCGCGGACCTCCACCGCCAGGCCCCGCTCCGTGGCGTGGGCGTACACCGTGGCGCTGAACCCCATCCTGCCCAGCAGGTCGCGGGCTATCTCGCTGGCGGCCTGCAGGGTAGCCGCGTCCGCCGGCTCCTCCACCAACGCCGACCGCGGGACCACCCGCACCCGTGCTTCCCGGGCGCCGATCCCGAACACACCCCGGGACCCTTCGTCCAGCACGTGGATCTCCGCCTCGTCACGGGTGAGCCCGGCCCGCTCCAGAGCCAGGGCGATGGCTTCCTCCACCGTACGGCCCGAGGCCACGACCTCCCTCACGCTCGCTCCACCTCCGCCTTCGCAGCCCTCCGGCCCCGCGTCGGCTCCCCGCCCGGCCCCTTGCGCGGCAGTCCCACCACGCTCACGTACTCCGCGATGTACGCCACGGTGGAGCAGAACCAGTAC
>BEII01000337.1 GCA_002898935.1 bacterium HR32 | reverse complement strand
GGCCCGGCGGGAAGACGTGGACGCGGCGGTGGGCGCGGCCAGCACGGCTGCGGAGCGCATGGCGGAGCTACCGGCGCACCGCAGGGCGGAGATCCTCGCCCGCGTGGCCGCGACCTTGCGGGCTCGCCGGGAGGAAGTGGCCCGCCTGATCGCCGCCGAGGCGGGCAAGGCGCTGAAATACGCGCGGGTGGAGGTGGACCGGGCCATCAACACCTTCACCGTGGCGAGCGAGGAGGCCAAGCGCATCCACGGCGAGACGGTGCCCCTGGACGCGGTCCCGCAGGGAGAGGGCTACTTCGGCTTTTACGTGCGGCGCCCCGTGGGGGTGGTGGCGGCCATCACGCCCTTCAACTTCCCCCTGAACTTGGTCGCGCACAAGGTGGCCCCCGCCATCGCCGCCGGCAACGCCGTGGTGCTGAAACCGGCTACGAGCACGCCCCTGACTGCGGTGGTTCTGTGCGAGATCCTGGAGGAGGTGGGTCTGCCGGCGGGCGGGATCAACCTCGTGGTGGGCCCGGGAGGCACCGTGGGGGAGTGGCTGGTGAGCGACGAGCGGGTCGCTAAGGTCACCTTCACGGGCAGCACCGACGTGGCGCGACGGATTACCGAGTGCGCGGGCATCAAGAAGGTGACCTTCGAGCTGGGGAACACCTCACCCGTCATCGTGGCGCCCGACGCGGACCTGGAGGACGTGGCCCGGCGCTGCGCCGTGGGCGCCTACTACAACTCCGGCCAGGTCTGCCTGTCCGTCCAGCGCGTGTACGCCCAGCAGAAGGTGTACGAGCCCTTCGTGGAGCGGTTCGTGGGCGCCGCGGAGTCCATGGTGGTGGGCGACCCCTTGGACGAGCGGGTGGACGTGGGTCCCATGATCGACGAACGGGAAGCGGTGCGGATCGAGCGCTGGGTCCGGGAAGCGGTGGACGGGGGCGCCCGGGTCCTCACCGGGGGCCGACGGGAGGGCCCGGTCTACTGGCCCACCGTGCTCGTGGACGTGCGGCCGGAGATGAAGGTGGTGGCACACGAGGCGTTCGCCCCCGTGGCGTCCGTGATCCCGTACGACGACTTCGAGGAGGCCCTGCGCGCTGCAGACCGGACTGCGTACGGGCTCCAGGCTGCGGTGTTCACGCGGGATCTGGGACGCCTGTTCCAGGCCATCCGGCGCCTGAACTTCGGCGGCATCGTGGTCAACGACGTGCCCACCTTCCGGGTGGACCACATGCCGTATGGCGGGAACCGCCAGAGCGGCGTGGGCCGCGAGGGCGTGCGGTTCGCCATCGAGGAGATGACGAACATCCAGATGGTGGCCATCCGGGTGGCGGGTCTGTAGGGCAGGGGCCAGGGGAAGCCACCTCAGACTGCCGTTCCGTGGAGATACGGAGGTAGAGGCCGCGGGGTCTGGGTCCCTTCTACCCGTTCGGTCCCGCGCCTCTCTTCCTCATCGTGTCTTCTCAATCAAGCGTCCGTCCGGTCGCCAGGTCGAGGATGCGAGCGTCGGGGAACCGTTGCCTGACGGCGGGGAGGTTCTGTGTCAGAGCCGATACCATCCAGGGAGGCTGGCCTGGGCGGCCGGTTCCCCAGAATTGAGGCGGCGGGAGGACGATGTCGCCGTCGCTCTCCGACCCTACCAGAACGCCGTCCCGGGAAAGTGCCACGAGCGCGGACATCGCGCAGATCAGCGCCGCGACATGCTCGTGGTCCTTGACCTCCTCCAGATCAAGGCGGGGTCGGCGGTCGGGAAGCAACTTTGCAAGCAGGCGTGCGACCATCCCCCGGGCAAGCCGGAAGAGCTCGTCGGTCCATTTGCGCTCCTTCGACGGCTTGGCGGGGAAGGCGACCTCGTCGACGAGGCAGGCGAGAAAGAAGTTCGGGAAGGCTTCCACCACCGCTCGGTCATGGATGCGCGGGTACCACGTGGCTTCCCCGACCGTGCAGAGCTGAATTGCCAGCTTTGCGAGTCTTGTGGCTTCGCGGTGAAGGCGCCACCCGGCGGGCGAGTTGCTTTGTCCCGGCTTCCCGCGGCGCTGGAGGGGGCCGCGGGAGAGGAGTGCCTCACAGGCCCGGTAGGTCTTCTCGATGCGCAGACCGGGCCGGAGTGGTCCGTCGATGCCGACCGCGAGGACGGGGTCGGAGACGTCTCCCAACAAGTCCGTGATTGCGGATTGGCGGTCCCTGAGGGCAGAGATCGCCTTGGCGTAGTCCCACGTGATCGCGTGTCTGGTCCACGAGAGGAGACAGAAGCCGGTTGTCGCCCGTTTCTCGCTGTACCCGACGTCGATGCCGAGGATGCGGCCGGAGCTCGGCATGTTCTTCATGGCGGCCGCCCCGGACGCAACTCCTTGACGTGCTCCCGCAGAAGGAGGGGCCGAGCGCGCGGCCCGCACCGCCTCTGCGGAGCGGCCTCGTCTACGGCAACAAGGCTGGATGCAGTCCCCCGCCTGGCCCTCGACACCTGCGGACGCCTCCTGTCGGCACCCGGGAGGATACAATCCACAACCTGCTGGAGCGGTTCGGAGGTGAGCCATTAGGGAGTGGCGGCAACTGACCGCCCCAGCACCCGTCCCGTGGGAAGGGGTCAGCCGAAGGCCTTGCCGGGTGGGCGCGTCGTGGTGGAGACGAGGGGATTCGAACCCCCGACCCCCTGGTTGCAAA
Source organism: bacterium HR32 (assembly GCA_002898935.1). GTDB lineage: Bacteria > Sysuimicrobiota > Sysuimicrobiia > Sysuimicrobiales > Sysuimicrobiaceae > Tepidifontimicrobium. Next base: position 300 of record BEII01000337.1, on the reverse strand, counting down.
CCAGGTGCTCTCCCGCTGAGCTACGTCCCCGTAGACATCTGTCATCTCTAAAAGGCAAAAGGCGACGCGCCGGTCAACCGCTCAATCCCGCGACATGGCTTGGACCCTCATGACCTGGACCAGCAGCATCAGGCGCGCCTTGGCCGCCGACACCAGCTGGGGAATGCACCTCGGCAGCTCCACCTCCTCGGCCACCCAGTACCGGAGCCGCGGCGCTTTCATACGGTGTTGACACGCGGAGCCAAGGCGCTGCCATACGCCGTTCCTCTAGCTGGGCCGGTGTCAGCCGCTTGGGCCTCC
>BEII01000336.1 GCA_002898935.1 bacterium HR32 | reverse complement strand
GGGAAGCGGCTCCAGCGCCGCGTCCTGCACGAACCGGCGGGCGGCCTCCTCCACGGTCCAGCCCTCGGTGTGTAGGCCCAGGGAGGCCCGGAAACGCACCGCCCGGGTGAGCGCGTCCACCAGCTGCGCGACCCGCAGGCGCGGGTCGCCGTCCCCGTAGCCGCACTCCAGCACCATCTCCTCGCAGTAGTGGGCCCAGCCCTCCACGAACGCATACGAAGTAAATACCTTGGCCACCCGGGACGGTGCCTCCCGCAGGCGCAGGAAGTGCACGTGGTGACCGGGGTACGCTTCGTGCACGCTGGTGATCCTCAGGGTGTGCAGGTCGAAGCGGGAAAGCCACGCCTCCTTCTCCTCCGGAGACCACCGGGGGTCGGGCAGCGTGACGTAGTAATACGACTCCACGGAAGGGTCCTCGAAGGGGCCCGCGGTGTCCATGAGGGCGAACGCCCACCGCAGGAAGGGCGGCGTGGGCTCCACCAGACAGTCCGCCGGCTCAGGGACCCTGACCACCGGGTGGTCCCGCAGGAAGCCCCGCAGCTCGTCCAGGATGCGGCGCACGCACGCCAACAGGTCGGCTTCCGAAGGGTGCTCGGCGGCGAGACGGCGGACCACCTCCGCGGGAGGACTGCCGGAGTCCACCTGCGCGGCGGCTTCCGCCAGACCGTCGCGCAGGCGGTGGACCTCCTCGTCCGCAATCCGACGTAGGAACTCCAGGTCCACCTGCAGCCGTTCCCCGCACCACAGCAGCTGGCGGTAGCGGTCCGGTCCCAGGGCGAACCCTTCGGAAGCGTGGGGCAGCAGGTCGCGGCGGAGGAAGTCACAGAAGGCTTCCAACGCACGCGTGGCCTCGCCGAGGGCAGAGGCGAGGGCGCCGTCCGCCGTCGGCCACCCGCGGACCAGAGCCGGCAGGTCGTCCCGCAGGAAGGTGAGCGCGCCCTCGAACATCTCCAGTGCGGTGGCCACGAACACCCGCGGGCAGACGCCGTCGAGGTTCCGGCGTGCAGCGCCGAGGACGGACGGGACGGCCCGCAGGTGGTCTGCCAGCCGCCGGACGCGCTCCTCCAGCGGGGCGTAGTTGCGCCTCACGTAGAGCGTGACGTCCACGGCGTCCGCGTAGGTCATGGGGTTGCGGTGGAACGACCGCAGCTCCTCCAGCTCGAACCGTTCGCGGTCCACGGCCGCCAGGAGCACCTCCCGGTCAAGTCGCTCCTGAGGGCTGAGGCGGTCCGCCGGGTGCGCCTCCAGGGCCGACTGGAACCGACCCAGGTCGCGCACCCGCCGGTCCAGCGCTTCCTCCGAGAAGTCGCCGGGGCGGCCGTCGTACTCGTGGAGTCCGAGCCGGGCGGCCCACGTGGGGTAGAAGTCGAACAGGGCGGAGAGGAGTTCGTCCACCGTCCTCTGGAACTCACCGCGCATGGCGCTCCTCCGTCGGGCCGTGACGGAGGTTCGCGGGGGCGGGGCCGGATTCCTGGCCGTTGACGCTGGGAGGGAGCCTCCCTACAGTGGAGGCGCGGGGCGTGGCGCAGCGGGAGCGCGTCGGCTTTGGGAGCCGAAGGTCGCCGGTTCGAATCCGGCCGCCCCGACCACCGGATCCCTTGACGTCGCCGCGGGCGTGTCGGATGGTTCGGTTGTGCGGGTGGTGACTAGACGTCTAGACAACACGGGTCCCAAGTACCTGGCCATCCGGAGCGCGCTGGCGCGGCGGATCCAACGCGGGGAGGTACCGGAGGGCGCACGGCTCCCGTCGGAGCTGGAACTCGCGCGGCAGTTCGGATGCAGCCGCATGACCGTCCGGGCCGCGGTGGCGGCGCTGGCCACGGAGGGGCTGGTGCAGCGCCGCCACGGGCTGGGCACCTTCGCCAGCAAGCCCAAGGCCCTTCGCCGGTTCTGGACGGTGCTGTCCTTTACCGAAGAGATGCGCGCCCACGGGGTGGAGGTGCAGAACCAGCTGCTCAGCGTCCGACGGGAGCAACCCCCAGAAGCGGTCCGGGCCGCCCTGCGCCTACCGCCCCGGGAACCCGTCTACCGGGTCCGCCGCCTGCGGCTGGTGGCAGGTCACCCGGTCGCCTACCACGTGTCACACGTGCCCGTATCGCGGTGCCCGGACCTCGACCGGCTGGACCTGGAGTCCGACTCCCTGTACCGCCTCATGGAGGAGCGCTACGGCCTGCAGTTCACCCGCTGCGACCGCACGTACCGTCCCGTGCGGGCGCGCGCTGCCGAGGCTCGCCTGTTACAGATCCCTTCGGGCACCCCCGTGCTGTTGGTGGAGGGCGTGGCGTTCGTGAACGACGGGTTGCCGGTGGACGCGTGTTACGAGGTGTACCGTGAGTAGACGCCTGCACATCGGCGTGGTGGGCGAGCAGGACGCCCGGCCAGAGACGCGCCGGTGGGCGGAGGCGGTGGGGCGGGAAGTGGCGCGCCGGGGCGGGGTGCTGGTGTGCGGCGGCCTGGGCGGGGTGATGGAGGCGGCTTGCCGGGGCGCCGCGGAGGCAGGGGGCCTGGTGGTGGGGATCCTGCCCGGGACCCGGGCGGACGACGCGAATCCCTACGTGACGATCCCGGTGGTCACCGGCCTCGGGGAGGCCCGCAACGTGATCGTGGTCCGGTCCTCCGACGCCCTCGTGGCGGTGGGAGGAGGGTACGGCACGCTGTCGGAGATCGCCTACGCCCTCAAACTGGGCGTCCCCGTGGTGGGGTTGGGGACGTGGGAGCTGTCGCGTCCCGGACTGGAGGCCGACCCGATCGTACGAGCACAGGACCCCGCGGGGGCCGTGGCCGTGGCGTGGGAGATGGCACAGCGGGCCAGGAGTACCGAACAAACTCGGACCGGAAGGGAGTGACGGCTCATGTGGTGGACGCGAGGGGCGCTGGTGGTGGTGTGGGTGGTGGCTCTGGTGGGATTGGGGGCCGCCCAGTCCCGGGCGACGCTGCAGGTGGCCATCGC
>BEII01000335.1 GCA_002898935.1 bacterium HR32 | reverse complement strand
AGATGGCCATCGCGCCGCGGCTCCGCCCCCGGACCTACTACGACCTGGTGGTCCAGGTGGCCATCGTCCGACCCGGGCCCATCGAGGGCGGGATGCTGGAGGCGTACCTGCGCCGCCGCCAGGGACTCGAACCCGTCACCTACCCCCACCCCTCCCTGGTGCCCGTGCTGGAGAAGACCCTCGGGGTCCCCCTGTTCCAGGAGCAGGTCATCCGCCTGGCGGTGGTGGCCGCGGGCTACACCCCGGGAGAGGCAGACCAGCTGCGCCGGGACCTGGGGGCCTGGCAGCGCAGCGGCCGGCTCCACCGCCACCGGGAGCGGCTGATCGCGGGCATGACCGCGCGGGGCATCGCCCCGGAGTTCGCAGAGCGGGTGTTCCGGCAGATCCAGGGGTTCGGGTCGTACGGCTTCCCGGAGTCCCACGCGGCGAGCTTCGCCCTGATCGCGTACGCCACCGCGTACCTGCGCTGCCACTTCCTGCCGGAGTTCGTCTGCGCCCTGCTGAACGCGCAGCCCATGGGGTTCTACGCGGTACACACCATCGTGGACGACGCGCGCCGGCACGGGGTGGTGGTCCGCTCCGTGGACGTCCTGCGCAGCGACTGGGACTGCACGGTGGAGCCGTGCGCGGAGAGCCGGGACGGGCTCGCGGTGCGGATGGGCCTGCGGTACGTGAAGGGGCTGGGCGAACAAGAAGCACGTCACCTCCTCGCGTCTCGGGCAGAGGAAGGCTGGGGGTCGCTTGCGGAGTTCGTCCGGCGCACCGGGCTGGGCCGGCGGGCCCTCCTGAGCTTGGCAGAGGCGGACGCGTTCGCGGGCTTCGGGTTGAGCCGGCGGGAGGCCCTGTGGGAGGTGCGGGCGCTGCTGCAGAGGAAGGGGGACGCGCTCCCCGCGGACTTCCCGGAGACCCTCCCGACCTTCGAGCCCCTCTCGCTCCTGGAGGCCATCCGGTGGGACTACGAGGCCACCGACCACAGCGCCCGAGGGCACCCCCTCGAACCCCTGCGGCTGTGGCTGCAGGAGCAGGGCCTGCCGGACGCAGGCACCGTGGCGTCCCTACCGGACGGGAGCCGGGTGCGCTACGCGGGCCTCGTGATCTGCCGGCAGGCGCCCGAGCGCGCAGGCGGGGTGCGGTTCTTCACCCTGGAGGACGAGACGGGATTCGTGAACGTGGTGGCCTGGCGTGAGGTGTTCGACCGCTACCGGGTGCTGGCCACCACCGCCTCGTTCCTGGGCGTCACCGGCCGCCTGCAGGTGGAGGACGGGGTGGTCCACCTGGTGGCGGAACGCTTCTGGGCCCCCTCCCGCGCACGGCCTGCCCGGGTCCGCAGCCGTGACTTCCGGTAGAGGACGGCAGCGGGATTGCTCTGCAGCCACACTCAGGAGGCAGCGTCCATGGATCCGCACCACGGCCGACCGCACAGGACCATCCTCCTGACCCTCGCCGGTTGCTCGGCGGTGCTTTTCGGCCTCGCGGTCTGGTTCAGCCGGGCCGAGGGACACTGGTCCGTGGACAGCGCGGTGTGGGAGCTCATGGCCCGCGAGGTCTCCCGCCGCGGGCTCGACGGACTGTGGGTTACGAACCCCGCAGGTCCCGCCGACCCCCAGGGCCGGTTCTTCCCGAGCTTCTTCTTCGTGCGCCAGGGGGAGCGCTACCACTTCGCCTTCCAGCCCGCATTCGGGCTGTTGAGCGCGCTGCCGTACGGCCTTGCGGGCAAGCTCGGGCTCACCGCACTCCCGATCCTGGCCGCGCTCGGGCTGGCCTGGGTGGTGGCATCAGGCGCAGAACAACTGAAGCCCGGCTGGGGTTGGGCAGGAGCGGCGCTGTTGCTCCTCGCCACCCCAGTCCCGCTGTACGCAGCCACCGCGTGGAACCACCTCCCGTCCGTGGCGCTGCTCACCGCAGGTGCGTACACGGCCTGGCGCACGGGCCTCCAGGGGCCGGTCCGCCCTCGAGGGATGTTCGTGGCGGGAGCGTGCGTGGGGCTCGGCTTGCTGTTTCGGAACGAAGCGTACGTGTACGCGGTGGCGCTGGTGATCGCCTGGCTGGTGGCAGCCCGGCAGGCGCGCTGGCGGGGTGCCCTGTGGCTCCTCGCGGGGTTTGCGGCGGGGTGGACGGTGCAAGCCGCCCTGAACCTGTCCCTGTTCGGGTCGGCCTTTGGCGTGAAGGCGGAGTCCGTGGCCGCACGGCAGGCCTCCTCGGCGACGGACCTGGGTTACCGCCTGTGGAACCTGTACCTGTTCCTCGCTGCCCCCGACTTCTCCGTGTTCCTCCTCGGAGGGGCCGAGCGCGGGCTTCTGATGTTCGTGCCGGTGGTGGTGGCGGCGGGCGTCCTGGCGCTGCCCCACGTGGAGCGGCGCCTTCCGGTCGCAGCCGTCGCCCTGTGGGCGGTGGCCGGAGTCACCATCGCCGTCCTCGCGGGCCGCACGCAGGTCACCGGGCTCTTTTGGGTGGCGCCGTTCCTCGTGCTGGCGTTCCTCCACAGGCCCCGCGCGCCCTTGCGGGTGATGCTGTGGACGTTGGCGGTCCTGTTCGCGGTGGGTGTCGTGTGGTCCGCTTCCCACGGCGGCTTCCAGTGGGGACCCCGCTACCTACTGGCGCTGTACCCACTTGGCGTGTGGCTGGCCCTGGACGCGTGGGTGTCCGCGGAAGGGCGCGTGCGCGAGGCGCTGCGAGTGCCTGCGTCGGTCCTGGTGTTGCTCGGGGTGCTGGCGCAGGCGGCGGGGGTGGACCACGCGGACCAGGGACAGTGGCGCGCGACCCAGGCGCTGCGGACCGTGCGGGCAACCCGCACCCAGTACGTGGTGGTGGGGCTAGAGATCTTCGCGTGGGACTTCGCGCCCGCCTACGGCGAGAGGGTGCTGATGTCGGTGGACTCCCAAGAGGAGTTGGAAGCCGCGGTACGGGCGCTGGCGGCGGCCGGGGTGCCCGCCTTCACCTACGTCCCACGCTCGGG
>BEII01000334.1 GCA_002898935.1 bacterium HR32 | reverse complement strand
CCGCAGGGCCTCCACCCCTACCCCGGCGCCCTCCTTGGAGCCCGGTGGGAACACAGGCCCGAACAGCACGCAGTGGGCCACCGCGTCCGCGCGGCGGAGGGCTGCCGGGCTGTGCGCGCTTGCGGAACGCAGGAGCTCCGAAGCTTCCGGCGGCACCTGTGGGGGGACTTCCGACTCCGGCCAGTGCACGCCCGTGTAGCCCAAGTCCCGAGCAAGCCGCGCAGGGCCGTTCAGCACCAAGCGCAGGTCGGCAACCGCCGTACGCGCCCGCCGGGCCAGCGTGCGCAGTGCTTGTCCATCCCGTCCCTTAGCCCGCACCTGCACCGCGCACGCGGTCCCGAGGCGCAGGTTGCCCAAGCGCTGCAGCACCCGCAGCCACGCGGCCTCCCCACCGGCCGCGTCCACGTCCGCCACCACCACCAGGCGCGGGACCTCTACGGCCACGCGGGCGCCTCCACCCGGCCTTCCAGGGGAGACGACGGCTCCGCCCAGAAGCGCTTGGGCACCCGGCCCGCCAAGTACGCAACACGGCCCGCGATGGCCGCGTGGCGCATCGCGCGCGCCATCGCCACGGGGTCGTGGGCCCGGGCCACCGCCGTGTTCAGCAGCACGGCGTCGCACCCGAGCTCCATGGCGACAGCCACGTCGGACGCGGTCCCCACACCCGCGTCCACGATCACGGGCACCTTGGCCCGCGCCACGATGAGGCGGATGTTGTGGGGGTTCCGGATACCGAGGCCGCTCCCGATGGGCGCTCCCAGCGGCATCACCGCGGCGCAGCCCACTTCCTCAAGCCTCTTGGCGAGCACCGGGTCGTCGTTGGTGTACGGCAACACCACGAACCCCCGCGCCACCAGCTGGGAAGCCGCGTGGACCAGCTCCACCGGTTCCGGCAGCAGAGTGTCCTCGTCCGCGATGACCTCGAGCTTGATCCAGTTCGTGCCGAGTGCCTCCCGGGCCAGCTCCGCCACCAGCACCGCCTCCCGCGCGGTGAAGCAACCTGCGGTGTTGGGCAGGACTTCGAACCCGCGGCCGCGCAGCAACCGGTACAGGTCCTCGCCCTCCGCGGTGGGCCGCACGCGGCGCAGGGCCACGGTCACCATCTCCACGCCCGCGGCCTCCAGCGCGTCCAGCAGCACCTGGTGGCTGGGGTAGCGGGCCGTGCCCAGGATCAGGCGGGAGCAGAACACCCGACCCCCCAGCTCCCACCGGTCTCCTTCCCACAGGGCCGACCGATCGATCATCGGGAACCTCCTCCCACCGCACGCACGAACTCCACCCGGTCGCCGTCCTGGAGCCGGTAGCGTGCCCACTCGGCTCCCGGAACCACCTGGCCGTTCACCGCGGCCGCAAGTCCTGCCTGCGGCTCGCCCACTAGCCCCGCCAGCGTGGTCCCCGGAGGCACCTCCCGCGGCTCGCCGTTCACTTGGATCCGCACCGTAGCCGTCACGGCTCCCCCTGCGCCCCGAACCGGCGCGGGTCCACGGAAGCCGCAAGAGGGTGCTCCCGCCCTTCCACCAGCGCCCGGACTAACGCGGCGGTCAGGGGTGCGAGCTCGATGCCCTTGCGGTAGTGCCCCGTGGCGACGAACAGCGTGCGGTCCCCGTCGAGGGGCCCCACCGCGGGCACGCCGTCGCGGATCGCCGGCCGGAATCCGACCCCGACTTCCCGCAAGGGCATCTCGTCCACGCAGGGTAGGGCCCTTCGGCTTTCCTTGAGCAGCTCGTAGACCGCGCCCGCCAGAGGCTCGGCCTCCCACCCGCGTTCCTCCACCGTGGCACCCACCACGGTCTCGCCAGAAGCCCGGGGCACCACGTACACCCGCGGCGTGCGGACCACCACCGGGGTGGCGAGTCCTCCACCCAGCCGCAAGGCGGCCCCGCGCACGGGCCGCACCGGCGGCTTCGGCAGGTCCGGCGGGACCAGCGACGCCGTCCACGCCCCTGCGGCCAGCACCACCATGGTCGCCTTGAGGGTGCGCGAGCCCTGGACCACGAGCCGCCACGCCCCGTCGCGCCGTTCCAACGCCTGCACGGCCGCGCCCTCAAAGACCCGACCGCCTTCAAGCTCCAGGGAGCGGCGCAGCGCCTGGAGCAGGCGCCGCGGGTTCACCTGCCAGTCGCCCGAAAGCAGCAGGCCGCCCACTACACCGGGGCCCAGGGACGGCTGCAGCTCCCTCGCCTCCTCCGCGGACAGGCGCCGGCTCTCCGACCCGAAGCGCCGTTGCGCTCGCTCCAGGTGCACGAGCTCCCGAAGGTCGTCTGCGTCCAGCGCGGCCACCACCGTCCCGGACCGGTCGAACTCCATGTCGATGCCCGAAGTCGCCTCCAGCCTGGCCACCCACTCCGGGTACATCCCGTGGCTCCACAGGGCGAGGACGGTGGTGGTGTGGGGCGTCGCGTCCGCCTCGGCCGCGGGCGCTAGCATCCCCGCGGCCACGGATGCCGCGCAGGTCTCGCCGACCCGGTCACGTTCCAGGACCAGCACCTCGCGGCCGGACCTTGCGAGTTCTTCGGCCACCGCGAGCCCCACGACCCCTGCGCCCACCACCACGATCTCCGTCAACGAAAGGCCTCCTCCACGCCCCGGGAGGGGTCGGCGGGAGTCGCTGGGGCGGCGGGAGGTAAACCGGGAAAAGTTTCGGTGAGTGCGTGCCGCGCATTCCCTCCGCCGGCATTACCCGGATCAGGTTCGACGGGTGTCTCTCAGGCCGGCCTCGGCCGACCACCCCGTGCGCTCCTGTCTGGATCGTCGCCGCTGCGGCGCTTGCGCGTCAAGCCGACTTGCTGGGGGCCCCGGCCCGAGGTCGGCGGTTCTCCCCCCTCCGCAGGCCACCCCCCTTGTAAACCCGGTATCTCTTCTCGCCTCAGGAAACTCTGGTCGGGGCGGGCGGATTTCTCACCCCACGGACCGCTTACGCGCTCCGTGGGGACCCCTTCCTCCTGGTCGGGGCGGGCGG
>BEII01000333.1 GCA_002898935.1 bacterium HR32 | reverse complement strand
GCTGTGCACCACCTGCATGAACTGCCTGCGGGTGTGTCCGAAAGAGGTGAACATGATCGAGATCATGCCCGCGGCCCGGGAGGTGGCGGTCCAGGAGGGGCGGGTGCCGCCGGAACTTCAGAAGGTCTTCGAGAACACCGCCCGCTACGGCAACCCCATGGGCGAGTCGCCCCGCAAGCGCGCGGAGTGGGTGAAGGAAGCTGGGGTGCCGGTCACGGTCCTGCCGCTCCATCCGCGGCCGGTGGACGTGCTGTGGTACGTGGGCAGCTACCCGTCCTACCATCCGCGCGGGAAGGACGCGGCGCGGGCCATGGCCCGGGTCTTCTACGCCCTGGGCGTGGACTACGGGATCCTGGGCCCCGAGGAGAAGGAGGACGGGGACTCCATCCGCCTGGCGGGGGAGAAGGGGTTGTTCGAGGTGCTGGCGGAAGCGAACATCCGGACCTTCCGGAAGTACACCTTCAACCGCATCGTCGTAACGGGTCCGCACGAGTACAACGCGTTCAAGAACTTCTACCCGCGCTACGGGGGGAGTTTCGACGTCCTGCACTACACGCAGTTCCTCGCCCCCTTCCTGCCGCGCCTCCGGGAGATGTTCGTCAAGGAGCTCCCCTACACGGTGACCTTCCACGACCCCTGCTACCTGGGGCGCCACCACGGGGAGTACGACGCGCCGCGCCGGCTCCTGCAGGCCATCCCGGGGCTCCGCCTGGTGGAGATGCCGCGGTGCCGGGAGAACGGCTACTGCTGCGGCGGCGGGGGAGGGGGCATGTGGCTGGACGGGTTCTCGCGGGACTACATGCGGGAGCGGCTGTCGGACCGGCGGGTGCGGGAGGCGGTGGAAACCGGTGCCGAGATCCTGGCGGTCTGTTGCCCCTACGAGGTGTCCCGGTTCGAGGACTCCGTGAAGGCCACGGGGAACGACGGGAAGCTGGTGGTGCGGGACATCATCGAGCTGCTGGACGAAGCGCTGGGCAGTCCGAGAGCAGCGTGAGGTGGGCCGTGCACATCGTCGTGGTGGGAAAGCTGGTCCCAGACCTGGTGGAGGACCTGGAGGTGGACGCCTCTGGGAGGGAGCTGGACCGCCAGTTCCTCAAGCTGGTGCTGAACGAGTTCGACGAGCACGCCCTGGAGGAGGCGGTCCTTCTGAAGGAAGCACACGAGGCCCGGGTGACGGTCCTCGCCCCGGACGCCGACGGGGTGGACGACGCCCTGTACACGGCGCTGGCGAAGGGCGCGGATCGCGCCGTCAAGCTGGTGGGGCTGGGGGAAGCTCCCTCCAGCCGGCAGATCGCGGCAGCCCTGGCCTCGGCGCTGCCCTCCCTGAACTTCGACCTGGTCCTGACGGGCGTTCAGGCTGCGGACGACCTGGACGGTCAGGTGGGGATGCTGCTGGCGGGATCCCTGGGGCTGCCCCATGTGGGGGTGGTCACCGGAGTGGAGCTGGACCTGGACAGCCGTCGGGCGCGGGTCCGGAAGGAGTACCCCGGAGGCTGGCTGGCGGAGCTTGAAGTGCAGTTGCCCGCGGTGCTGGGGATCCAGGCGGCCAAGCAGCCCCCCCGCTACGTGCCCGTGAGCAAGGTGCGGCAGGCGATGAAGGAACACACCCTCGAGGAGCTGAGCGTAGAGCCTGGGCCCGCGCCGGGGCTGTCGGTGCGGCGCCTGTTCAAGCCGGAGGCCACAGGCCGAGCGGAGTTCCTGGACGGTGGCCCGGAGGAAGTCGCGGCACGCCTTGCGGACATCCTGGCCCAGCGGGGGCTCGTTCGGTAAGCCGTTGGGGACGTCTACAACGCCGTGAAGCTTACCCGAGGGCCGGCGGCGGAGGAGGTGATCCGCTACGTGCGGGATCGCGGCGTGATCCAAGCGAAACGCCCGGAGACCTTCGTGGAGGTGAGCTGACCGTGGGCGAAGTCCTCGTGGTGGCGGAACGGTTCCGCGGCGACTGGACCGAGGTGACCTTCGAGCTCCTGGCGGCGGGCCGGCAGCTGGCGCAGGGGCTGGGCGGGACGCTGTCTGTGGCCGCCCTGGGACACGGCACGACAGACCAGGTGAGAGCGCTCGGGGCCGCAGACCGGGTACTGTACGCGGACGCCCCCGAGCTGGAGGCCTTCGTCCCCGAGGTGCACCTCCGGGTGCTGGAGGCGGTGGTGCGGTCCCGGCAGCCGCGGGCGGTACTGGTCGCCAACACCTCCACGGGGATGGACCTCGCGGCACCCCTGGCCGCACGTCTGGGTGTTCCATGCGTCGCCTACTGCCGCCGGGTGTGGGCAGAGGACGGCCAGGTGCTGGCCCAAAGCCAGGTCTACGGCGGGAAGCTGGTCGCGGAGGTGGTCCTGGAAGGCCCCGGGGTCCTCGCCGTGGTGGCGGGCAGCTACCCGGCGGAGGCGGGCAGGGTGTCTGGGAGTCCGGCGGTGGAGGAAATCCCGCTCCCGCCGCTGGAAGGGACCCGCACCCGGTTCGTGCGCTTCGTCGAACCTGAAGCCGCGGACGTGGACATCACGCGCGAGGAGATCCTGGTGGCCGTCGGCCGGGGGATCGGAGACCGGGAAAACCTCGGCCTGGCGGAGGAGCTGGCGGCGGCCCTGGGGGGTGCGGTGTGCGCTTCCCGGCCTTTGGTGGACAACGGATGGCTGCCCAAGAACCGGCAGGTGGGCAAGTCGGGGCTGACGGTAAAGCCCAAGCTGTATCTGGCCGCGGGGATCAGCGGCGCCCCGGAGCACCTGGAAGGGATGAGGAACGCGGAACTCATCGTGGCCATCAACACCGACCCGAAAGCCCCCATCTTTGACGTGGCCCACTACGGCGTCGTCGGGGACGTGCTGGAGATCCTGTCTGCACTGACCGAGGAGGTGCGGCGCCGTAAGGCTCAGGGGTAGCCATGCTCACGCCGGCGGAACGGGTCGCGTTCGTCCTGCTGGCGGCCGTCTGCGTGGGCTGGGCCGCGGTCGGCTTCCTGCAGGTGTT
>BEII01000332.1 GCA_002898935.1 bacterium HR32 | reverse complement strand
TCGGTGGGCATGGGACCCGCACCCACCGCAGTGGTGTAGGCCTTCACCACGCCCACCACCCGGTGGATCCGGTGCGGCGGCACGCCTGCACCGGAGCACGCCCCTCCCGCCAGGGTGGTGGAGGAGGTCACGTAGGGGTAGATCCCCCAGTCCACGTCCCGCATAGCGCCCAGGTGGCCCTCCAGCAACACCGGGTCGTCGGCGTCCAGGGCCCGCTGGACCACCTCGAACCCGTCCGCCACGTAGGGCCGCAGCCGCTCGGCCCATGCCTCGCACGCCCGCCGCACCGCCGCAGGGTCGAGGACGGGCTGGCGGTGCACGCGTTCCAGGTAGGCGTTGTGGCGGCGCAACGACACCTCGAGCTGGGCCGCGAGCATCTCGGGGTGGTACAGGTCGGCCACGCGCAGGCCCACCCGAGCCACCTTGTCGGTGTACGAGGGCCAGATCCCCTGCCGGGTCGTGCCGTGGGCCATCGCGCCCCGCGCTTCCTCTTCCAGGACGTCAAGCTGCACGTGGTGGGGCAGGGTGAGGTGCGCACGGTCGGAGACCAGGAGCTCCCCGCGCACGAGCCCCTGGCGGGCGAGTTCGTCCACCTCCTGCAGCAGCAGCTCGGGGTTGACCACGCAGCCCGGTCCGATGAGGTTGCGGCAGCCCTCGTGGAAGATCCCGGAGGGCACCAGGTGGAGCCGGAAGGTCCCCCACGGGTTCACGATGGTGTGGCCGGCGTTGGCGCCGCCGTTGAAGCGGACCACGAGCCGGGCGTGCTGGCTGAGGGCGTCGATGACCTTCCCCTTGCCCTCGTCGCCCCAGTGCAGCCCCACCACCGCGGTGACGGGCATCAGCCTTGCGCTCCCACAGCCTCGAGCACCCGCCCGCCGACGTCCGTCCGGTAGTGCATCCCGTCGAACCGCACGCGCTCGAAGACCCGGTAGGTGGCCTCCCGCGCCGCCTGTACGTCCTGCCCGAGCCCCACGGCGTTCAGCACCCGGCCACCGGCGGTCACCAGCCGGCCGTCCCGTTCCTCCACCCCGGCGCAGAACACCAGGCGGTCGGTCCCCGAAGGATCTTCCAGCCCCTCGATCACCTGTCCCTTCGCGGGGGCGTCGGGGTAGCCTGCTGCCGCGGCCACCACGCACACCGCCGCACCCGAACGCCAGCGCAGGCGCACCGAGTCCAGGCGGCCTTCGCAGGCAGCCAGGAGCACACCCGCCAGGTCCGAGTCGAGCAGCGGCAACAGCACCTGTGCTTCGGGGTCTCCGAACCGCGCGTTGAACTCCAGCACCTTGGGCCCTTCGCGAGTCAGCATGAGGCCCGCGTATAGCACGCCCCGAAAGGGAGCTCCGTCCTCGCACAGAGCCCTGGCGGTGGGCTCCAGGACGTGTCGCCGGATGGCCTCCGCCACGGACGCGGGGACGTGCGGGAGGGGAGCCACCGCCCCCATACCACCGGTGTTGGGGCCCCGGTCGCCGTCCAGAAGCCGCTTGTGGTCCTGGGCCAGGACCATGGGCACCACGCACTCCCCGTCCACGAAGGCGAGGGCCGAGACTTCCTCGCCCTCCAGGTACTCTTCGACCACCACACGGCGGCCGGCCTCCCCGAACTTCCCCTCGAGCATCAGCGAGGCCAGGGCCGCTTGCGCTTCCCGCGCGTCCTGGCAGACGAACGCCCCTTTGCCCGCCGCGAGCCCGTCCGCCTTGACCACGCACCGCCCGCCCTGGGAGCGCACCCACCGCAGGGCGTCCTCGGCCCGGTCGAAGATCCGGTGTTCGGGTTGCGGCACGCGGGCACGGCGGAGCAGCTGCTTCGCGTACGCCTTGGACGACTCCACGCGCGAAGCCCGCTGGCTCGGTCCGAAGGCCCGCACGCCGCACGCAGTCAGCGCGTCCACCACCCCCCGGGCGAGCGGTTCCTCGGGCCCCACCACGACCAGGTCGGGCTGCACCTCCCGCGCGAGGGCGACCACCGCGGCCGGGTCTGAGACGTCCACCGGGAGCCGACGGAACCCACGCATGCCCGCGTTGCCCGGTGCGCAGATCACCTCCTGGGCCGCGGCGCTGCGCCTCAGCGCCCAGGCCAGCGCGTGCTCCCGGCCTCCGGAACCCAGCACCAGGACCCGCACGTGTCCTCCTCAGATGTACGTATATAACGTACTTTGCGCCCGCTCCCCCCTAAGGTTACCAGCATGGGACGGTCGGCGTGAACGCTATGGGCTGTCATCGTTCGGAGTTTGGGTACGTGACCCGCTGGATACCCCGGCCCGCTACGATGCACCTGTGGCGCGACCCTCCCCAGACCCGCGCGCGCTCCACGCCTTTGCGCAGGCGCTGTTCGAAGGTGCCTCCTACCGGTACGACCGAGTGGCCAGCTGGCTCAGCTACGGCCAGTACAGACGCTGGCACCGGTTTATCGTTTCCACGGTGCCGCCCGGGGCGCACAGGGTGCTGGACGTGGCCACCGGGACCGCTGCGGTGGCGTTCCTCCTGGCGCAGCGCGTGCCCCGTCGGGTGGTGGCGCTGGACCTCAGCGCGGCGATGCTGCAGGAGGCGGCAAGGCGGCTCGCACGGGTCCAGACTGCCGGCCGCATCTTCCTGGTGCGCGGGGCGGCCGAGACCCTCCCGTTTCCGGACGCCAGCTTCGACGCGGTCACCTTCACCTTCCTCCCGCGTTACGTAGCCGACCCGCCTGCGGCGCTGCGGGAGCTCGGACGCGTGGTCCGGCCAGGCGGGTGGATGGCCTCCCTGGAGTTCGGGCTGCCGGACCTGCCCTGGCGATGGTTCTGGTGGCTGCACACCCGCGTGGTCCTGCCCCTCGCTGGCCTCTGTGTGTCCCCGGGCTGGTACCGGGTAGGGCGCTTCCTCGGTCCCAGCATCGAGTCGTTCTGCCGGGCGCACCCGTTCCCGGAAGTCCGCGCGTGGTGGGAGGCCGCGGGGTTCGTGGGCGTCCGCCGCCGGCGGTTGAGCTTCGG
>BEII01000331.1 GCA_002898935.1 bacterium HR32 | reverse complement strand
AAGAGGGCACCGGGCAACGAGAGGTCTTCCTCCCCGCGGAGGCGGCGGCCGGCCCAGTAGGCGGCGGGGCTTGCGGGGGCGGCGCGTAGTGCGCGCCGGAAGGCCTCCACGGCGGCCGTACGGTCCCCGAGCCGCTCGTAGGCGAGCCCGGTCCACAGCCACGCATCGGCCTCGAGCGGCCCTGGACCGCGCGCGAAGCGCAGGGCAGAGAGAGCGGCGAGGGCTTGGCCCTGGTTGAGCCGCGCAGCCCCGTACCAAAGCCACGCGGCACGGTCGCGGGGCCTGTGCGTCAACACGAGCCGGAACTGCTCTGCGGCCCGGTCGTACCGCCCCGCTCGGAACAGCGTCTGGCCCGCCCGCCAGGGGTCAGGGCCGGCGGCCGCGGGCAGAGCCGTGGCCACCGCGAGGAGCAGTGCGGCGGCGTAGCGACTTCGGGGCAAGCGCCTCACGGGACCAGGGGGCGCAACTGCGCGGCCACCCGCTCGAGGTTCTTCTTCATCTGCAGCCGCGCCTTGCCGAGGTTTCCCCCTTGCCGCAGCGCGATCACCAGGGCGTAGTCCACCTCCACCGCAGACAGCAGCAGGATGTACTTCTCCGCGGAAACCACCGAGTAGTCCACCGGCCCCGCGTTGAGCTTGCGCGCGGCGTACGCGGAGACCTTGGCGAGGATGCCCAAGTCGGGCCCCACGCGCTCGATGCGCAGCCCTCCGTCCAGGGTGTGCGCTTCCACCACTTCGCCGTCCAGGCGCACCACCGCGGCACCCAGCGCGCCCTCCACGCTGCTCAGGATCTCCTTCAGCACGTCCCGTAGCGCCATCCCGCCCCGCTCCCGCGCTTCAGATCTCCTGTGTGTGCTTCAACCGCCGTCCGACGGAGTCCTGCCCCAGAGCTGGCGGACGAGGCGCGGCCGGCCCACCAACCGCTCCACGTACCGGACGAGGCGGGTGGTGATGAACTCCCGCCGGTCCATGGGCTCCACCAGCACCGTGAACAGCCCCAAGCGGTTGCCGGCCCACACGTCGGTGAACAGCTGGTCGCCGACCAGCGCGGTGGTGGAGGGGGTCGTGCGCAGCACGCGCATGGCGCGCCGCAGCCGCTGCAGGCTCGGCTTGGGCAGCCCTCCCACCGCAGGCCAGCCCACCGCCGCCGCCAGGCGCCGCACCCGCTGGGGGAGCGCGTTGGAAACCACCGCGCCCCGCAGGCCCCGAGCCCGCAGCTCGTCCATCCAGCGCGCCACGTCCTCCAGCACGTCCCACGAGCCGTACGGCACCAGGGTGTTGTCCAGGTCGAACACCACGGCCTCGATCCCCCGGCGGACGAGCAGGTCCAGCGGGATCTCGCTTACCCGGCGCACGGCCAAGTGCGGCACCCACCCGCGTCCCGGCCGCACGGCGACCCGCTACCGGCTCAGGGCCCGCACCGCGCGCTCGTGCTCGGCCAGGGTCCGGCTGAAGACGTGCGTGCCGTCCGGGCGGGCCACGTAATACAGGAAGTCGTGCTGCTCGGGCTGCAGCGCCGCCCGCAGGCTCCGGAGGCCCGGGCTCGCGATGGGGCCGGGGGGAAGCCCGGGACGCCGGTACGTGTTGTACGGGGAGGGGACTTCCAGGTCCGCGTACAGCACGCGGTCCTTGTGCCGGCCCAGCGCGTACAGGACGGTGGCGTCCACCTGCAACGGCATGCCCCGCCGCAGCCGGTTGTAGAGCACGCCCGCGATGCGGGCCCGCTCCCCGTCGTGCCGCGCCTCCCGCTCCACCAGGGACGCAACCGTGACCACCTCGTGCGGCGACAGGCCGAGCGGACGGGGCAGAGCCCACAGATCCCGGGTGGCGTCCCGAAACCGCGCCACCATGGTCGCCACCACCGCCCGCGCGGGGAGCCCCCGGGGGAACTCGTACGTGTCCGGAAAAAGGTAACCTTCGAGGCTGGAGGGGTCGTCGCCTTCTATCTCCGGGATCCGGTGGGCGGGGGCGTTGCGGACCTCCCGCAGGAACGCCGCGCGGTCCACCAGGCCCAGGCGGTGCAGCAGGTCCGCGATCTGGACCGCGGTGTACCCTTCCGGGATCGTGACCCGGTAGCGGACCACGTCCCCAGAGGCCAGGCGGTCCAGGAGCCTGTCCACACCCTCTGCGGGCCGGAGCCGGTATTCGCCTGCCTGCAGCTTCCCCGCGAGTCCCCGCCAGCGCGCGCGGACACGGAAGGCGAGGCGGCTACGGATCAGGCCGTGGCGGTACAGAAGCTCTGCCACCTGGCCCGCGTCGGCCCCGGGCGGGACCCACACCACGACGGGATCTCCCTCGCCCGCGGGGCCGAGCGACCAGCCCATCCAGCCGGCCAGGGCGGACACCGCCACCGCGCCCGCCGCCACGGCCAGCCAGGGGCGGCGCAGGCGCCGGACTACCGCGACCCCCCCTCGAGTGGCTCGTCGTCCTCGACCTCGACCTCAAGGCCGTCGTGCTCGCTCTCGAGCGCCAAGCCGACCCGGTCGAACTCCTCCTGGTCCTGCACCCCGACGAGGGTGTCGCCCTCCACCCGCAGGATCACCGCCGCCTCGTCGTCGGGGGCGTCGGAGGGGACCACCACGACGTACTGTCGGTCCTGGACCTCCACGTACTCCAACACCGTGAACTCGTGTTGGTTCCCGTCCTCGTCGCTGACGGTGATCACGTCCAGCTCCGTGCCGTCCGCCTGGCCCACGTCGCACCTCAGCGGAGTTCGCAACAGCGGAGAGCCACCCGTCGCGGCCGCGGCGCACGGCGCGCGGCACCCCGGCCCGTTGCTCACGGCTATGGTACACCCGGCGGTGAGGGCCCGTCTTCCCGGGACCCCCCCGCGGCGTTGCGCTCGGCCTCCAAGTAGCTCTGGAGCAGCAGCGCGGCCGCAAGCCCGTCCCGCACCGTCCGCCGCCGCTCCCGCCGGACCCCGGCTCCGGCCAGCAGGCGCTCCGCCTGCCGCGTGGTGAACCGCTCGTCCCCCAGCCGCCCGGCCGCC
>BEII01000330.1 GCA_002898935.1 bacterium HR32 | reverse complement strand
TTGCGGGCCGACTCCGGCTGGCAGCCTACCAGGAGGAGGACGGGATGGTGGTGGTCGTGGAGGACGACGGCCGCGGCATCGACACCGAGGCGGTGCGCCGCAAGGCGGTGGACCTGGGGCTGCTGAGCCCCGAGGTCGCCGCGCGCCTGTCTGACGAGGAGGCGGTGGAGCTCATCTTCCAGCCCGGGTTGAGCACCGCGGCCCAGGTGACGGACGTCTCTGGCCGCGGGGTG
The DNA here is from genome assembly GCA_002898935.1 of bacterium HR32. Classification (GTDB taxonomy): domain Bacteria; phylum Sysuimicrobiota; class Sysuimicrobiia; order Sysuimicrobiales; family Sysuimicrobiaceae; genus Tepidifontimicrobium. The sequence continues at coordinate 2,788 of BEII01000330.1, read as the reverse complement.
GGCATGGACGCGGTGCGGGCCGCGGTGCAGGCAGCGGGAGGCACGGTGGCGGTGCACACCGAGCGCGGCCGCGGGACCCGGTTCTCCCTGCGCCTGCCCTTGACCTTGGCCATCGTCCGCGCGTTGCTCGTGGCCTGCGGAGAAGAGCGCTACGCGCTTCCGCTTGGCGGCGTGCAGGAGATCGTGGAGGTCCCGGCGGACCGGCTGCACCGCGTGGGGCCGTACCGCAGCGCGTTGCTCCGCGGCTCGGTGTTGCCGATCGTCTCCGTACACGAGGCCCTGGGGCTTCCCGCGCCGGAGGAGGCGGACCGGGTCGTGTGCGTGGTGACGGGCGGACGGCGCCGGGTGGGGCTTTGGGTGGACCGGGTGATCGGCGAGGGCGAGGTGGTGGTGAAGCCCCTCGGCGCGTATTTGGGGGACGTGCCGGGTGCGTCGGGAGCCACCATCCTGGGCGACGCCCGCGTGGCCCTGATCCTGGACCCCGCGGCGCTCGTGCGGCTCGCCCTGCGGGAGGAGGAACGCGCGCATGCCGGCTAGAGTGCTCGTGGTGGACGACGCGGTGTTCATGCGGGCCATGATCCGCGAGGCGCTGGCCAACAGCGGCTTCGAAGTGGTGGCGGAGGCGAGCAACGGCGAGGAGGCCGTCGCCCGCTACGAGGAGTCCAGGCCCGACGTGGTGACCATGGACATCACCATGCCGCAGATGGACGGAGTGCAGGCGGTCCGGGAGATCCTGCGCCGCGACCCTGGCGCGCGGGTGGTGATGGTGAGCGCCATGGGCCAGCAGGCGCTGGTGGTGGAAGCGATCCAGGCGGGCGCGCGGGACTTCGTGGTGAAACCGTTCGACCAGGCGCGCCTGGTGGAAGCGATCCGTAGAGCGTTGCGGTAGCGCGCGGGCGAGGAGCCCGCGGTCGGCACCGGTTCCGAGGGGGGCGGGCCGGGCGTCGGCGAGGAACCGACGCACGGAGGGTGTGCCATGGTGCAGTTGGACGTCCGCCCCATCCTCGCCCCGACGGTGGAGGCGAGGGCTCTTCAGACCATCCTTGCGGTCAACGCGATCCTGCCCCTCACAGCGCTGGAGATCCTGGCGCGCGTGGACCAGGAACTGCAGGAGAACCCGGTCCTCGACCGCGTGCCCTCCCCCTGTGGCCAGTGCGGCAACCCGGTGGAGGGCTTGATCTGCAGCCGGTGCGGCTACTCCGTCCTCGGCGGGCTGGGTCGCCTGCCCCGGGAGAGGCCGCCACGAACCGAGCCGGACGACCGTCCCTCCGCCCTGGATCTGGCGGAGTCGCCCGCCAACCTGTTCGACCACCTGGAAGCGCAGCTCCGGGTGGCCGTGCGCGACCGGACGGTCCTGCGCGTGGCACTGCACCTGGTGGGCTACCTGGACCCGCGGGGCTACCTGGACGCCGACCTGGCGTACGAGGCCGCGGAAGTGGGGGTGCCTGACTGCCGGGTGGAGGAAGCGCTGCGGGCCCTGCAGGCGTGCGAGCCTGCCGGGGTCGGCGCCCGGACGGTGCAGGAGTGCCTGTTGTTGCAGCTGGACCGGCTGGAGCCGTCCGCGGAGCGGGACCTGGCCCGCGCCCTGGTCCAGGACCACCTGGACGCCCTCGGCCGGGGCCAGCACACCACGGTCGCCGCGCGGCTCGGCGTGCGGGTAGAGGCGGTGCACGCGGCGCTGCGGTACCTTCGCCAGCGCACCGTCCCGTGGCCCGCGGAGGCGTTCCGGGCTGAGTGCGGTGGTGGCCGCGTGCGGCCGGAGGAGCTGGCCACGCCCGACGTGGTGATCTCCCGCACCGAGCAGGGTTACCGGGTGGAGCTCGTGGCCACCTCGGCCCTGCAACTTCGGATCCACCCTTTGGTGCGGCAGGCCCTGGCGGGCGGCGGGCTCGCCCCCGAGGAGCGGGAGCGGGTGCGGGCGCTGGTCCGTCGGGGCAGGTTGTTCATCGAGGCGGTTCGGCGCCGCAACGCCATGCTGTACCGGTGCGCGGAGTACGTGGTGGCCCACCAGCAGGCGTTCCTGGACGGCGGGCCGGCCCACCTGCGGCCGCTCACGCTGAGCCAGGTGGCGCAGGCCCTGGGCGTGTCCGAGTCCACCGTGAGCCGTGCCCTCACGGGGAAGTTCGTGCAGATGCCAGAAGGCCGGGTGGTCCCCTTCGAGGTGTTCTTCGACTCGAGCCTGCCCGTGCGGCAGCGGATTCGGGAGCTGGTGGAAACCGAAGACCCGCGCGAGCCGCTGACGGACGAGGCGCTGGCCCGGCGGCTGTGGGCGGAGGGCTGGCGCCTGGCCCGCAGGACGGTGACCAAGTACCGGGAGATGGCCCGCATCCCGTCCGCCCGGGCGCGCAGGCGCTGGGCGTCCCTACAGGGTGCCGTGACGTAGGGACTTGCGGCACCGGTTGTGCAACACCGCGGCCCGGGATGCTCCTGGACGTGACGGCCCGCTACCTGGTGGCGTCGCTGCGGACGCTGGCCCGACGTCAGGCGGCGCTGGCAGGGAACCTCGCCAACGCGCACACGCCCGGCTACGCGCGGGTGGACGTGGACTTCGGAGCCACCCTGCGCGCGGTGTGGGAAGACGGAAGCCCAGACGGCGTCCCCGCAGGTGGCGTGGCGTTCCTGCGCGCCGACGGCACGGAGGTGGACCCCGAGCTAGAGGCGGTGGAGGTGGCCCGCACCGCGCTGCAGGCCATGGCCGTGACGGCCTTGCTGTCCACGAAGCTGGAGATGCTACGGTCCGCGATCCTGGAGGGACGCCGGTAGGAGGTGAGGAGGTGTCGCTGTTCCG
>BEII01000329.1 GCA_002898935.1 bacterium HR32 | reverse complement strand
CGGGCCTGTCGATGCTGGCCATCGGCGTTGGGCTCATGAACCGGGACGGGGTGTTCCTGCTGGTGGGCACCGGGCTAGCGGGCGTGGTGGTCGCCCTGGTGGGGCTGGGTGTGGAAGCCCTCAAGGCCTTCGTGCGCTGGCTGCTGTCGTGGAGACCCTAGTGCGGTTCGAAAGCGAGCGGGTGCCGGGCAAGGGCCGCGGCAGGCAGCTCGGGTTCCCCACCATGAACCTTCGGATCCCCGAGAACCTCCAGCTGCAGTACGGGATCTACGCCTGCTGGGTCCAGGCCGGCGACCGCACGTACCCGGGCGCCCTCCACTACGGACCCGTGCCGGTGTTCGGCGAGGCCGACCCGTCTCTGGAGGTCCACCTCCTCGACTCCGCCCCGGAAGACACCCCGCCCGTCCTGCGGGTGGAGGTGGTGCGGTGGATCCGCCCGGTTCAGATCTTCCCGTCCCCAGAGGCGCTGCGTGCGCAGATGGAGCAGGACGTCGCCGCCTGCCGCAGGGCGCTGGGCCTAGAAGGGGAAGGGCCGGACAGGGTGGCTGCGGAGCTCCGGCGCCGGGGAGTCGGCGTGCGGGTCCACCGGTTCGGCCAGAGCACGCGCACCGCCCAGGAGGCCGCCCAGGCCCTCGGCACCACGCCCGAGCGCATCGTAAAGTCCGTCCTGTTCCTGGCGGACGGAGACCCGGTCCTCGTCCTGGTCTCTGGCGCCCACCGCGTGTCGCCCGCGAAGCTCGCCCAGGCCACGGGCGCCCGCCGAGTGCGGGCCGCGGACGCAGACACCGTCGCCCGGATCACGGGGTTTCCCGCCGGCGCGGTGCCTCCGGTCGGTCACCCGACGCGGCTGCCCGTGTACATGGACCGGGCGCTGGTGGAAGCCGACCTGTTGTACGCGGGGGCCGGGGCGCCGGACGCGCTGTTCGAGATCCGGCCCGAAGACCTCAGGCGGGTCACCTCCGCCGAGGTCGTCGACCTCCACGAGTAAGGCCGGCTGCCGGCCAGGCGGACACGACGCGCTTGCGCCCGGCCAGGCGCGGGAGTATATAGGCTATTGTGCTAAGAGCCAAGGCCCTTCCCGCCTCCCTGTGGCGAGCCCTCGTCGGCAGCCCCCTCGAGACGCAGCGGCTCAAGCACGAGAAGTTAACGAAGGTCAAGGGCCTCGCAGTTTTCGGAGCGGACGCCCTTTCGAGCAGCGCGTACGCGACCGAGGAAGTGCTGCGGATCCTCGTTCTCGCCGGCGCCGCCGCTATGCCGCTTACCGTACCGATCTCCGGCGCCATCGTGGCCCTGATGGCCATCGTGGCGACCTCCTACTACCAGACCGTCCATGCCTACCCCTCCGGGGGCGGCGCGTATGTGGTGGCGCGGGAAAACCTGGGACCATTACCGGGTCTCGTCGCAGCCGCCGCCCTACTCGTGGACTACGTACTCACCGTCGCGGTCAGCATCTCCGCGGGCGTCGCAGCCATCACTTCCGCGTCTCCGCGGCTGTTCCCCTACCGCGTCGAGCTGGCGGTCGTACTCGTCGCCCTGATCACCGTCGCCAACCTCCGTGGCGTCCGCGAGTCTGGGACACTCTTCGCGATCCCCACGTACCTGTTCATCTTCGCTTTTGGGAGCACCGTCGCCATCGGGATTGCCGCTTGGCTATCCGGGGACTTGCCGCGCGCCTCTTCCCCCACAGAGGTCGCGGCCACCCAGCCTCTGACCCTCTTCCTCGTCCTCCGGGCGTTCGCCTCCGGCACAGCGGCCCTCACCGGCATCGAGGCGGTCAGCAACGGCGTCCAGGCCTTCTACCCTCCCGAGCCGCGCAACGCGAGCCGCGTACTCATCGCCATGGTCACCATCCTGGCTGCCTTCTTCTTCGGAACCAGCCTCCTCGTCCGCGAAATGGCCGTCTTGCCACGCGAGGAAGAGACGGTGGTCTCCCAGATCGCACGCCTCCTCTTCCAAGGGGGCTGGTTCTATTACGTGGTCCAGGCGGCGACCATGCTGATCTTGGTCCTCGCGGCAAACACCGCCTTCGCCGACTTCCCGCGTTTGAGCTCCATTCTCGCCAGGGACCGCTACCTGCCCCGTCAGCTCGCCAACCTCGGGGACCGCCTGGTGTTTGCCAACGGGATCCTTCTCCTCGGCGTTACAGCCTCCGCTCTCATCGTCGTCTTCCGCGCGACGGTTCACAACCTGATCCCCCTCTACATGGTGGGCGTCTTCGTGTCCTTCACCCTCTCCCAGGCCGGTATGGTTCGCCACTGGCTTTCGACCCGGACCGGCCGGTGGCGGCTGCAACTGGGTATCAACGGCCTGGGAGCGCTCTGCACGGCTGTCGTGGGACTTGAAGTCGCCCTGGTGAAGTTCCTCGACGGCGCCTGGATCACCGTGTTCGTCATCGGGTCGTTTGTACTGCTCATGCAGGCCATCCACCGCCACTACGAGGACCTCAAGCAGCAGCTGTCCCTGGAGCGGGCCAAGCTGCCCCGTCCCTTCAAAGCCCACAAGGTCATCGTGCCCGTGAACAACGTCCACCGCGGCATCCTGGAGGCCCTGCGGTACGCCAAGGCCGTGAGCGACGACGTCACCGCGGTGTACGTGGAGATTGAGCCCGGAGCCCGGGAGGAGATCGAGCGGAAGTGGGAGCGGTGGGTCCCGGACATCCCCCTGGTGGTCCTGCCCTCCCCCTACCGGTCCGTGGTGGGGCCCATCCTCCTGTACCTGGACCAGGTGCAGCGCGAGGCGGGCCCGGACACCGCGCTCACGGTTGTGCTCCCAGAGTTCGTGCCCCGCAAGTGGTGGCACCACCTCCTGCACAACCAGACCGCCCTGATGTTGAAGTTCGCCCTGCTGTTCCGCCAGCGGCGGCTGCGGCGGTACAAGGTGCTGGCGGACGTGCCGTACTATCTCACGCGGTAGCGGCCATGCGGGGGTGGGCGACCGTCTTGCTGGGCGCGGCCCTGCTGGCCTCCTGCGCTCGTGGCCCTGCACCGCTCGTGCACTACGAGGATCCTTTGCTGCGGGTAGCG
>BEII01000328.1 GCA_002898935.1 bacterium HR32 | reverse complement strand
GCCAACATCCGTCTCGAGGGACAGGGCGGACACCTTCGCGCCCGGATCCTGGACATGGGCCTGGCACGCCCCGTCGGTTTCACCGGCGGCGGCGGCACCCTCGCTTATGCAGCCCCCGAAGTGCTCGCAGGCCACCCCATCGACGGCCGCGCGGACTTGTACTCCCTCGGGACCATCCTGTACGAACTGCTCACCGGCTCGCTACCCTTCGGCGACCCCCAAGACAGTTCATACCTCGTCCGCGCACTGTCCGCTTCGCCTAGCCCACTCCCTTCCACCGTCTCACCCTCGCTGAGCGCGTGGGTGATGCGCCTCCTCGCCCGCGATCCCAATGCCCGCTACCCCAACGCCAGCGAAGCCCGCGCCGCCCTCCACGACGCCATCCCGCACTTCCACAGCACCGACACCGTAGACCTAGACCAAGTCACCCCACGCCTGGTCGAACGGGACACCGCCCTGGCCACCATCACCACCGCCCAGGAGAAAGCCCGCACCGGCACCACCGCAAGAGTACACATCCAAGGCCCCGCAGGCTCAGGACGCACCCAGCTCCTCACCCACGCTGCCATCCGCGCCACCCTCGCAGGCTTCACGGTCATTACGACCCGTCCCCATGCCTCGGGGCACCAACTCCTACGAAACCTTCTCGAAGAGATCGCCACCCTGCCAGGCAACACCCACGGCGCACACACCCTGCAAGCCCGGGCCTCTCGCGCCCCCCTGTCCGCAGCCCTGCTCGCCGCCGCCGAGACCCTCCAGGCCGCCGCGACCGAAAGACCCCTCTGGATCGGCATCGACGACCTGGACACCGTAGACGAAGAAACCCGCGAAGCCCTCGCATTCCTGTCCCGCGGCGAGGCACCCATCGTCTGGATCACCACCAGTAGACAAGAACAACCCTCTCCTCTCGGCGAAGAAACCATCACGGTCCCCCTCCCCCCACTGAGCCCCACCGGGGTTGCCAACCTGCTCACCTCCATGCTCCCCGGATTGGTCGAAACCGACACCCTAGCCACCATCGCCCACGCCTACACCCACGGCCTCCCCCGACACATCGTCGCCGGCGTGCGCAACCTGCAACGCACCGGAGCCCTCCGAATCGTCAGCGGCCGCTGGCGCCTCGTCGGGGACGAAACCCAGGTGGCCACCGCGTTCGCCGTCGACAACGCCACCGAGGTTCTGCACACCGTCGGGCGACTCGCCCCGGCCCACCGCGCCATCCTCGCTGCAGCCGCTTTGTCCGAACTCCCCCTCGATGCCCCCCTGCTGGCCAAACTCGCCGACGTACCCCTCCACGCAGCGTCCGCAGCCATCGAAGCCGGTACCCATCTCGGTCTGCTCCGTCGCGGACGCGATGGTGCAGAAATCACCTCCCCCACCGCACGCGAAACCCTGGCCGCCACGCTCTCACCCCTGGAGAAACAACAAATTCATCAACGTGCGCTGCTGGCCCTCGAGGGCACCCCCGGCTTCCACGCTTGCGCCGCACGCTCCCGCCACGCCGCCGCCCTCGGCGACCACAACCGCGCCGCCCACGAAGCCCTCCAAGCCGCCGAGGCCAGTGTTCAGTCCGGTACCTACCGCACCGCTGCAACATGGTACGCCCACGCCCGCACGCTCGGCGTGAACCACCCCAGTGTCATCCTCGCCCACGGCGACGCCCTGGCCCGCACAGGCAACCTCGACGCCGCCCTCCAGGCTTACAACGAAGCCCTCACCCACGGAGCCCCCGCCAGCGAGGTCAACCTGCGACGAGGCCGCGCCCTCGCCCGCGCCGGACGCTACGCCGAAGCAGAAACCACCCTCGCCAACGCCCACCAAGACGGCGAGGCAAGATTCTGGCGCGCCTGGTCACTGCTACACCTGGGACGCTACGAAGAAGCCCTACAACTGGTCATCCCCCACCCCCACGACCCCCCCGCGATCCGCGCACGACTGGCCCGAGCCCACGGCACCCTTCTCTGGCACCGAGGCGAACCCGCAGCAGGACGAGAGATTCTGCAATCCGCCCTCGCACTGGCTGAACAAACCGGCGACCGCACCCTGCAAGCCGAGATCGAGATGAGCCTGGCCACCGCCCTGCGCCACCTCGGCGACCTGGACGGCGCCGCCCGACGCTACCGTAACGCCATCGCCCACTTCCGAGACTCGGGAGATACCCACATGCTCGCCCGAGGACTCAACAACTTGGCCATCACCGCCTACCAAGCCGGCCACTGGGACGAAGCCCGCACAGGCTGGGAAACCTTCGCCGACCTGGCCACCCGACTCGGAGACGTGGGCGAACAAATCCTGGCCAACAACAACCTGGGATTGCTCTGGAAAGACCGCGGCGAGCTGCCCCGCGCAGCCAGCGCCCTGTCCCGCGCAGCCACCCTGGCCCACCAAGCAGGCCTGCAACGCTACGAAGCCATGGCCAAAGGCAACCTGGCCGAGGTGTACACCCTCGCAGGAGAACTCGAACGCGCCGCGGAAACACTCGCCAGCGCAGAGACCTTGGCCCGCACCCTCGGCGCCCGCGACGAGCTGGTCGAATGTTCCCGACGCCGGGCAGCAATCTTCCTGGCCCGAGGAGACTACCACCACGCCCACCACCAAGCCCTCGAAGCCGCCGAACAGGCCCGCACCCTCGGCGCAACCCTGGAACGCGGCAACGCCCTGCTCATCGCCACCGCCGCCGCCCGCGCCCTGGGACACTACCACGACGCACGCACCCTGCTGGAACAAGCCCGCCAGGCACTAGAAGCCGCAGGCACCCGCATCGAACGAGCACGCGCAGACCTCGAAGGTGCAGAACTGGCCGCCGCCGAAGGCGAATACCACCGCGCCAGAGAACTGGCCGCACAAGCAGCACGCGTGTTCGCCGAAGTCGGCGCAGCACGAGAACTCGCTACCGCCCAAGCACTCGAACGAGGAGCAGGATCGTCCCGCGGAGACGTCGCACGCGAACTGGCCGCCGCAGTGGCCGGCAGCAACAGCGCCGACACCATGCTGGAACGCGTACTGGACCGACTGCTGGCCCTCACCGGCGCCGAACGAGGATTC
>BEII01000327.1 GCA_002898935.1 bacterium HR32 | reverse complement strand
TCGCCAGCCTTCGACATTCCCTAAATCTGAAGGTCGACTCAGGGCACTCGTACCAGCGCGGCGTCTGCCTGGTAGGAGACCTTGGGGGACGTTCTGCTCGTCACCGGACGGCCAGGGGTCGGTAAGACCGCCGTGGTGCGGAGGCTGGCGGAGGCGTTCGCCGGCCACGTCGGTGGGTTCTACACGGAAGAAATCCGCCAGGAAGGGAGGCGGGTGGGGTTCCTGCTCGTCACCCTGGCTGGGGAAGCAGCGCCGTTCGCCCGCAGCGACTGGGAACGCGCCGCGCACCGAGTGGGGCGGTACGGCGTGGATCCGGACGTGCTGGAGCGGCTGGGCGTGAGGGCCATCCGGGAGACCCTGGAGGCTCACCGCGCGGTCCTGGTGGACGAGATCGGCAAGATGGAGCTTGCTAGCCGCGCGTTCCGAGAGGCCGTGGAAGCTGCGGCGTCAGGGCCCACGTGCCTCGTCGCCACGATCGTCGCGGCCCGCCACCCGTGGGCGGATCGGTTCCGCCGGCGGCCGGGCACAACCGAACTCGTCCTGTCGCCGCAGAATCGGGAGGCCATCTTCCAACTGGCGCGGCAGTGGCTCACTAGCCGCGTCCCCGCTCCGGGCCCTGATGGGCGCGAGTGGTCCCGTTCTTGACAGGGGCGGGGCGTGCCGGTAGAGTCCTAGTGAAAATGGATTTCAGTAATGCCATCCGCGGGATCGTTCGAGCGTGGCGGGCGCAGGGCCGGCGGCTGACGGCGCCCAGGCGGGCGGTGCTGGAAGCGCTGGCCCGCGCGGGCTGCCGGGCGGACGCGCGGACGGTGTACCGGCTCGCAAGGCGGATGTACCCGAAGACGGGGCTCGTGACCGTGTACCGCACCCTGGAGCTGCTGGTCCGGGAGGGGTGGGCGGAGCGCTGGGAGGAAGGGGGCACGGCCCGGTACGAGCTGGCTCAGCCGCACCACCACCACCTGGTGTGTCTGGGGTGTGGCTCGGTGGCACGCTGGGAACGATGCCCCATACCAGTCCGGCGCGGGACCACGGTGCGGGGAGGGTTTCTGGTGACAGGCCACCGCATGGAACTTTTGGGGTACTGCAAGGCGTGCCGGCAGGTGCGGGGATGAGGTGCACAGCCCTCCTCCTCGTGGCCCTGCTGGCAGGCTGCGCGGCGCCCCCCCCAGCGACCAAGCTATCCGTGGTGGTGTCCTTCTACCCCCTGTACGCGTTTGCCAAAGAGGTGGGAGGAGACCGGGTCGACGTGCGTCAGCTGGTGCCGCCGGGCACCTCCCCACACGACTACGAGCCCAAGCCCAGCGAGGCGGCGGCGGTCCGGAATGCACGGGTGTTCGTGTACAACGGTGCGGGGCTGGAGCCGTGGGTGCCGCGGCTCGAGGCCGAGCTCCCGGCCGACGCGGTCCGGGTGGAGGCCACCCGGGGTCTACCGCTCGTGGAGTGGAGTTCCGAGCACGGACACTCCGAGGACCACGGACACCAAGAACGGGTGGACCCCCACGTGTGGCTGGACCCGGTGCTGGCCCAGCGGATGGTCGAGAACGTGGCGGAGGGGCTCGTGCAGGCAGACCCCCAGGGGGCCGCAGCGTACCGGGAGCGCGAGCAAGGATTGCGCAGGCGCCTGCAAGCCCTCCACACGCGCTACGCGCAGACCCTGAAGCGCTGCCGCAGCCGGGTGCTCATCACCTCCCACGCCGCATTCGGGTACCTCGCCCGCCGGTACGGGCTGCGGTTGGAGTCGGTGGCAGGCCTGACCCACGAGGCGGAGCCGTCCCCACGCCGCCTCCGGGAGCTCGTGGGGCTCGCGCGCCGGGAAGGGGTGCGGGCGGTGTACGCGGAGACCCTGGCCGGCGCGCGGGTGGTGGAGACCCTGGCCCAAGAGCTCGGGGCGCCGCTTCTCGTCCTGGACCCGCTCGAGGGCCTTTCGGAGTCGGACGTGCAGCAGGGGAAGAACTACTTCTCGGTGATGGAGGACAACCTGCAGCAGCTGGCGGCGGGCCTTGGCTGCCGGTGAGGAGGCGTCGGATGAGGGTGGCCTACGTGTTCACCACGCCGCGGGCGGCCAGCTACAAACTCGGCCAGATGATCCTGCCGCAGCTGGAGGCCGGCACGCACCGAGTGCGTGTCCTGGCCATGTTCTTCTTCGACGACAACGTCTTCGTACTACGCCGTGGCGACCCGGTGGGGGAGCGGCTGGCCCGGGTTGCACAGGACCAGGGGATCCTCCTGATGGCCTGCGACAGCTGTGCCCTCGAGCGCGGGCTCGCGCGGGGACAGCCCATCTGGTGCGAGCCAGGGGGGACCGGCCGGCGTGAGCCCGCGGCCTGCGAGCCTGTGGACACCGTGGACGGAGTTCAGGTGGGGTGCTTTCCAGATCTGTACGCCGCCCTGCAGGGCGATCCCCCGGACTACGTGCTGAGCCTGTAGGACGGACCGAGCCGCAGCGCTAGAATGAGGGACGGCCGGAGAGCCGCCGGGAGGGTGAGCGTTGGAGCCCGTCCTAGCCGAGCTGGAGCACGTGTGCGTGGACTTTGACGGCGAGCGGGTGCTCGACCACGTGGACCTGCGCGTCCGCAAAGGCGACTTCGTGGGGGTCATCGGGCCCAACGGCGCCGGCAAGACCACCCTCCTGCGGGTTCTGCTCGGACTCGTGCGGCCGAGCTGTGGCCACGTGCGCCTGTTCGGCCAGGACATCCGTGCCTTCCGCGACTGGCACCGGGTGGGATACGTGCCGCAGAAGGCAGTCGCGTTTGAGACCCGCTTCCCGGCCACGGTGCGCGAGGTGGTGCTGAGCGGCCGGGCTGGGCGGGTGCGACTGGGACGTCGCTTTGGCACGCGGGACCACGCGGCGGTGGAGGCGGCGCTGCGCACCGCCGGGCTGTGGGACGTCCGCGACCGGCTGGTGGGCCGGCTGTCTGTCGGCCAGCAGCAGCGGGTGTTCGTGGCGCGCGCGATCGCGAACGAGCCTGACTTACTCCTGCTGGACGAGCCTACCGTCGGCTTGGAGCCGGAGGGGGGGGAGCGCTGCTACGAGCCGTGGCGCTCCCTCCA